>DAIDAU010000223.1 GCA_027310465.1 Rhodocyclaceae bacterium | reverse complement strand
TTGTGAACGGACAAAGTAGACTGCATTGCGTTGCATTTGCGAACTCGCACTGTACGACAGAGTTAGCTGCAGAATTACTACCTTCGGTCACACCCTGCGGCTCGCCAGCATCCGCGCTGCGGCATTGGAAGCAGGCGCAAGCCTGCGGCCATAACGCAGCGCGGTCCCAACCGAGGTCCATCGCAAGGCCTGCGCAATCGGACCTGCATCTTCGCCGCTGGCAAACAGGTCCTGCGTCAGCCCCACGCGAAGCGAATGCGTACTCAGCCCATCGAGCGCAATCGCGAGATCCTCGCCCATCAGATTGACTAACCCCATGTCCGCCGCCGCCAGCGCACGTTTGCGAATGATCGACCGCACCGCCGCAACCGTGAGCGCGGCCTCGCCGACAACGAAGGTGATACGAGCCTGACGGGCAGGAATGGCGGCCATGCGCTCTCGGTCGATTGCCGCGTTATAAGCCAGATCAGCGATGGACAGCGCCCGGCGACCCGGATGGCCCTTCCTGCGGATCACCCCAACGCGACGAAACAGCGGCCCCTTGCGGATCGAGGCAGCTTCCCGCCACAGGGCAATTCGCCGGATCGTCTCGGCCGACACCCAGACGGAGGCCCCCTGCCCTTCCTGATCGGTCTTCGAGCGATCGATGTCGAGGAGCCCGCTGCCATCGTCCTGAACTTCGAGCGCCTCGACGGTTGCCACCAGGATTTCAGACACCCGCAAGCCGGCATCGTAGCCAAGCGACATCAGCGCTGCATCGCGCAAACCCGGCAGGTCCGTTCCGCAGGCTTCTATCAGCGCAGCGAGTGTGAAGCCTTTGATAGGCGCTAGACCGATTGCCTCTCCGAGCCGCAATCCAGCAGCCTGCCGCTGCCCCTTGCCCTGGCGACGGCGCAGGCCCTTCATCGCGTCACGCACCAGCGAACTCGATACGGCATTTGGACTGCCGAGCAGGCCATGCACCGTCGCTACCGTTGCCAGTTTACGTGCGATGGTCGCGGGCTTCTGCCGACTGGCTTCAAGCTCGTCGATCCATGCGACGAGCCGCTCGGCCGCAGCCGGCAGGGCCGCGCCGGCATGCGCGCTTGCGAACAGGGCATAGCTTTCGAGATCGCAGGTCATCGCGCGCAACGTCGCCGGGCTGCGCGCCTCGAGTGCCTTTTCGAAATTGAGTTTGGCCACGGCGGAATTGCTTTCGACCAGACTCGAGAGAACGGCGGCGAACCTTTCGGTCGTGGACAGTCCGGGCCTCGCCCGCCGTTTTGGCAGACGCGCCTTTCCGGGCGCGAGCACCGTGATGATTTCGCCTTCGGGCACCGACTTAGCGGTCGACGTGGCAGACGGCGCCGCCAAGGCCATTTTGCGCTTCATTGAAGCTGAATACCGCGGCGAAACGGCTATGTCACTATATGTAATTTGCCCTTATCATTAGTCGATTAAAAGTCATATCAGGACTGGTGCAGTTAAACTCAGTTAGCTAGACTCGTCCCGGATACCGGATTTCGAAGCGATTTTGCCCATGTTCCACCCGCTCCAGTCGGATGAAGATGCTTCCCATGACGAACTCATGGCGGCACGTGCTCGCGCCGCGCTCGCCTGGGGAGCGCTGCAAGGCCGTCTAGCACATTTGCCGTCCGACGTCGCGCACCACTATTGCTGCGCCCACATCCGCCTGACGCTCCTCGATGGTCTTGGCCAGGCCGGCTATCCCGGCGCCGAAACTTGGTTTTCGTCCTGGTTTTCCGGGCTCGCGGCCGTCCCCGATGTCCGCGCCCATGCCGCGGCGCCAGCCTCGCTGATCGCCGAGACACTGCTCGGCGAATTGTCGCTGTCGCCCTGGGGGCCTCTTGCCGAAGTGGCGACCCAGATCCGCAGCGCAGCCCGCTTCGACCGCGGCGACCGGCGCGATATGCCCTCCCCTACCCCGGCACACATGGTCGAAGAGGCTGCCCGGCTTGCGGAAAGCACCGAAAGCGGAGCCGGTCGGGACCACATCGCCGGCGATTGGCCGCTCGCGGCGCTCGATCGCCTGCACCGCGCGGCGGCAGCCTCGCCGCACTTCGCACCCGCCGAAAGTGAACACCGGCTGCTCGACCTGCCTTCGGGTCCTGTCGCACTCGAACAGGTTGTGGCCGCGCCGCCGCTGTGGGCACTCGATCTCACGACCGGCGCTGTCATTGCGCGCGACAACCGCGGTAGCCGCCCCCTGCCCTTGCCCGGCGCGGTCCGGGCCGAGGCGCTCAAGGCGCAACTGTGGCCGCGCGAACGCGCCATTCTCGTCGCTGATGCCGCGTTCGCGGCGGCACAGAAACTGACCACCCTGCTCGATGCGGCCCATCGCACGGTGACGGATATGCAGCAGGCCATTGCGCGCTTGCGGTCAACGTCGCGAGCGCCGGGGCTCTACCGGCTGCTGTCCGGCTTCGGACCGCTGCGCCCGATCCAGATCGAAAGAGCCATGACAATCTCGAAGAACGGCGTGCGCGATCTGGTTGCCGCACTCGTCAAGGCAGGACTGGCCGAGATGTCCGCGGTACAGCACCAGGCAGTTGTCTGTGCCATACCGCCCGAACACCGCTCAGCTCACGCACCGGCAGTCGGCGTCGATGCGAGCGCCGACGACCAATTTGCCGAATTCGACGCGGCCATGGCCGACATCGATCGTCTGCTCTCCCGTTCAAACAGGTCCGGCAAAAACGAATAGCCCGGCAGGCCAAGCACGGTGCGGAATGCCGGATGCCTGAAACGCTTCGCGAGGCGCTGTCGCAAGAGTTCGACATCCCCGAGGCATTCTTCCCAGGGATCCATCCCCTCGGTCGCCGAAGGGATGGCGTCATCGGCCATTCCGCATTTCTTCAGATAAAACAGCGCATTCTGAAAGCCTCGCAAGGGTGCCAGCGGGGACGATGAGGCGTCGGCAATCTCGGCCGCGTACCGGTCTTGCACCGCCCGGGCCAGCGCCGCGCGCTGTCTGCGCAACTCCCGCGCCGCATGTTTGGCGGGATAGTCTTGCCTAGCGCGCTCCAAATCTTGCCGGCAAGCTTCGAGCTGGGCGCGTTGGCGGTCGAGTTGGCGCCGGCCCACCCGGGCAATGGCCTCTGCCAGATCGGAGAGCGCAGGAGGCCGTCTGTGCGACGTCCGCCTGGCCGCTTGGCGCGTATCGCGCACCTCGAAACGAAAAATCCGCTCCATACAATTTTCCCGCTCGAGCTTGTCACTGTGGAGCCCGGCCAGAAGCAGGTGGCGCGCGGGGGCAAAGTGGAAACGATTGCCCAGCAGCGCCGCCGCGTAGCGCTGCGAGGGGCAGTAACTGAGGCTGCGACCACCTAGCTGCGCCCGCACGATCGCGGAATTCCAGGCCAGGCGCGTCGGGACGAAGGCGAA
>DAIDAU010000262.1 GCA_027310465.1 Rhodocyclaceae bacterium | reverse complement strand
CCACCAGGCCGAGGATCTCCTTGAGGTCGCCGCCGCGCGCCAGCAGCTCGAAGATGCGGTTGCGCACGGTCTCCTGCTCTTCGCGCTGCCTGCGCTCGGTGATGTCGAAGGCAACGACGTAGAGCAGCATGCGGTTGCCGTGCAGCAGCGGGCAGGCGAAGGTCTCGACGTCGCGGATCTCGCCGTTGCTGAGCCGATGGTGCCAGCTGCGGTTGACCGGCTCGTCGACCATGGCGAGCCGGAAGCCGGCGTCGATTTCCTCGGGTGGCGCCGTGTCGATGCGGCCGATGTCCATGCCCTGCAGTTCGTCGGTGCCGTAGCCCCAGAATTCGGCGGCGGCGCGGTTGGCGTCGACGATCCGGCGCGTCTCGGGATCGACCAGGTAGGTGATCCAGGCGCTCGCTTCGAACATCTGGCGGAAGCGCGCCTCGCTGGCCCGCAGCGCGGCCTGCTGGCGGCCGATCTGCTCCTGCAGGTCGTTGAAGCTTTCGACCATGCGCGCGATCTCGTCGCTGCCTTCCATGGGCAGCGGATGGAACGGCAGCGTTCCGGCGGTCATGTCCTTGAGCGCCTTGGCGGAGCGGCCGAGGGCGGCGAGCTCGGCGCGCACGAACAGCCAGATCAGGCCGGCGATGATCAGCGACAGGATCGCCGCGTCGCGGTAGATGGCGGCGACCATGCCGCGGATCGGCGCGAACGCCTGCTCCGCGGGCATGCTGTAGACGACGAACCAGCCGGTGCCGGCGACGGCGGCCGCCGAGGCGAGCCGCTCGACGCCGTGCGCGTCGGCGATGAGCTCCGAGCCTTCGAAGGCGGCGGCCAGGGTGCGGTCGTAGAGCGGGTTCTCGCCCTCGGCCGGCAGCGCTTCGAGCACGCGCTTGCCGCGCGCGTCGCTGATCGAGACGCCGTCGCGCGGCGAGATCACCAGGATGTTGCCCGCCGTCGCGGTGCGCGAGCTCGTCAGGACCTGGAAGACTTCGCTGCCGGGGATGGTCAGCGTGCCCGCCAGCACGCCGACGACCTGGTTGCGCTCGTCGGTGACCGGCACGGCGAGCACGACGCCGGCCTGCCGCCACGTCTTGTCGACCTGCGGCCGGCCGATGGCGCCGTGGCCGCTCGCCATGACGGCGCGGAAGAAATCCTGGTCGCCGTAGTAGGCGCCGGTCCGTCCGGCGCTGCGCGGATGCTCGGCGACGCAGCGTCCTTCACGGTCGATGGCGCAGACGCCGCGCGGGAAGAAGCGGTAGAGCGTGTGGCGCTCGCCCAGATAGGCGGCGAGCCGGCGCGGATCGGCGAACGCGCCCGCAGGCATGCCGGCGGCAGCCGCGGCGAGCGCTTCGGTGTGCAGCCGCAGGGCGGCGCCGATGCTGTCGGCGATGAAGCCCGCCGCCGCCAGCTGCTGGGCCGAAAGCAGCTGGCGCTCCTCGCTGCGCAGCTCGCCGGCCGAACGCAAGGCCATGCCCCAGACCGCCGCCAGGAACAGCACCGTCGCGAATATCGCGATGCGTGACTTCAGGCTTGAAAAGAGACGCAGTCGGCGCATTCGGCTCTCGTTTGATGTGCGTCAATATGATAACCCCCAGCGTAGCAAAGGTTTCTCCGCTCGGCGGCGTCAAACTTGGGTATGATGCCGCGACTGCCGAAGGGCATAGAGGGCATAACAGTCGCAACAACTCAATTAGGGAGCAGCGTCGATGTCTTTGTTGATCGGAGTACCGAAGGAGACGTATCCGGGCGAGAAGCGCGTGGCCACCGTTCCGGACGTTGTCGAGAAGCTCGTCAAGCTGGGTTTTTCCGTGGCCGTCCAATCCGGCGCCGGCGACGCCGCCAATTTCGGCGACGAGGCGTATCGCGCCGCCGGTGCCCAGGTCATCCCGACCGCCGCCGAACTGTGGGCGAAGTCGGACATCGTCTTCAAGGTGCGCGGCCCGAGCAAGGAGGAAGTCGGCCTGCTGCGCGAAGGCGGCAAGCTGATCTCCTTCATCTGGCCGGCGCAGAATCCCGAACTCATGCAGCAACTGGCCGCGAAGAAGGCCACCGTGCTGGCGATCGACTCGCTGCCGCGCACGCTCTCCCGCGCGCAGAAGATGGACGCGCTGACCTCCCAGGCCGGCGTCGCCGGCTACCGCGCCGTCATCGAGGCGGCCAACGCCTTCGGCCGGTTCTTCAGCGGCCAGGTGACGGCGGCGGGCAAGATCCCTCCGGCCAAGGTGTTCATCGCCGGCGCCGGCGTCGCCGGCCTCGCCGCCATCGGCACGGCCGCCAGCCTCGGCGCCATCGTGCGCGCCAACGACACGCGCGCCGAAGTCGCCGACCAGGTCGTGTCGCTGGGCGGCGAATTCGTCAAGGTCGATTACGAGGAGGAAGGCTCGGGCGGCGGCGGCTACGCCAAGGTGATGTCCGAAGGCTTCCAGGCCGCGCAGCGCGAGATGTACGCCAAGCAGGCCAAGGAGGTGGACATCATCGTCACCACCGCGCTGATCCCCGGCAAGCCGGCGCCCAAGCTGATCACCGCCGACATGGTCAGGTCGATGAAGCCGGGCAGCGTCATCGTCGATATGGCGGCCGAGCAGGGCGGCAACTGCGAACTCACCGTGCCGCACGAGGTGACGGTGGTGAACGGCGTCACCATCGTCGGCTACACCGACCTCGTCAGCCGCCTGTCGAAGCAGTCCTCGACGCTCTATTCGAACAACCTGCTGCGCCTGGCCGAGGAGCTGTGCAAGACCAAGGACGGCATCATCAACGTCAACATGGACGACGAGGCCATCCGCGGCCTGACGGTGGTCAAGGAGGGCAGCATCACCTGGCCGCCGCCGCCGCCCAAGGTCGCCGCCGCGCCGGCGCCCAAGGCGGCGATGCCGCCGCCGCCGCCCGCGCACGGGCATGGCGCGGGCGCGCCGGCGTCCGCCGCCAAGGTGGCCGCCATGGCCGCGGTCGGCGCCATCCTGTTCTGGCTGATCGGCACGAGCGCGCCGTCGGCCTTCCTGGCGCACTTCACGGTCTTCGTGCTGGCCTGCTTCGTCGGCTACATGGTCGTCTGGAACGTGACGCCCGCGCTGCACACGCCGCTGATGAGCGTGACCAACGCCATCTCCAGCATCATCGCCATCGGCGCGCTGATCCAGATCGCGCCGGAGGTGCCGCCGGGCACCAGCCGGCCCGACGAGCTGATCCGCTGGATTGCCGTGGTCGGCATCGCGCTGACCTCGATCAACATGTTCGGCGGCTTCGCGGTGACGCGGCGCATGCTCGAGATGTTCCGCAAGTAACCGAAGGAGACGATACGAAATGACTGCAAGCCTCGCAACCGTCTCCTACATCGGAGCGACCATTCTCTTCATCCTCAGCCTCGGCGGCCTGTCGAACCCCGAGACCTCGCGCCGCGGCAACCTCTACGGCATCGTCGGCATGGCCATCGCGGTGATCGCCACGATCCTCGGCCGCCGCGTCGCCGGCGGCGGCGAGATCGCCCTGGTCACCGGCAGCGGCTACGCCTGGATCATCGGCGCCATGGCCATCGGCGGCACCATCGGCCTGATCGCGGCGCGCGTCGTCAAGATGACGCAGATGCCCGAACTGGTCGCGATCATGCACTCGCTGGTCGGCCTGGCCGCCTGCGCCATCGGCTACGCCAGCTACATCGACACGTCGACGGTGTTCGCCACGCCGGCCGACGAGACGATCCACCTGATCGAGATCTACGTCGGCGTGCTGATCGGCGCGGTGACCTTCTCCGGTTCGGTGATCGCCTTCGGCAAGCTGTCGGGCAAGATCGGCGGCAAGCCGGTGCTGCTGCCGGCGCGCCACTGGATCAACCTCGTCGGCCTGCTGGTGGTGATCTGGTTCGGCGGCGCGTTCATCCACGCCGAGAACGCTTCGGTGGGCATGACGCCGCTGATCGTCATGACGGTGATCGCGCTGCTGTTCGGCGTGCATATGGTGATGGCGATCGGCGGCGCCGACATGCCGGTGGTGGTGTCGATGCTCAACAGCTACTCGGGCTGGGCGGCGGCGGCCACGGGCTTCATGCTGTCGAACGACCTCTTGATCGTCACCGGTGCGCTGGTGGGCTCCTCGGGCGCGATCCTGTCCTACATCATGTGCCGCGCGATGAACCGCAACTTCATCAGCGTGATCGCCGGCGGCTTCGGCACCGGCGGCGGCGCCCCGGCGGCGAAGGCGGGCGAGCAGCCGGCCGGCGAAGTCGTGGCGGTCAGCGCGCAGGAAACCGCGGAACTGCTGAAGGAATCGAAGAACGTCATCATCGTGCCGGGCTACGGCATGGCGGTGGCGCAGGCCCAGCACGTGGTCAACGAGATCACCCAGCACCTGCGCGAGAAGGGCGTCAACGTGCGCTTCGGCATCCACCCGGTCGCGGGCCGCATGCCGGGCCACATGAACGTGCTGCTGGCCGAGGCCAAGGTGCCCTACGACATCGTGATGGAGATGGACGAGATCAACGAGGACTTCCCTGATACGGACGTCGCGATGGTGATCGGCGCCAACGACATCGTGAACCCCGCCGCCCAGGAAGACCCGACCAGCCCGATCGCCGGCATGCCGGTGCTCGAGGTGTGGAAGGCCAAGACCTCGATCGTAATGAAGCGCTCGATGGCTTCCGGCTACGCGGGCGTCGACAATCCGCTGTTCTACAAGGAGAACAACCGGATGCTGTTCGGCGATGCCAAGAAGATGCTGGACGAGGTGCTGGTGGCGTTGATGGCTTGAGCTCTTCCGGTTCGTGATTCAGGCAGGACGCCCGCGAGTTTGCGGGCGTTTTGTTTTGGGGCTCTGGTTGGGTGCGTCGGCACGAGCAGAACCGCTCAGCGTTTTCCTGAACCAGAACGGCAGGGCGTCGAGCCAAGGGTGGCGGGGGTCGTCGACGCGTAGGCAAAGGAGGAGGCGGACGCCTTATCGCTCTTGTCCGCCGGGGGACACGAAGCGGCGACGACCCCCCGTCGCCCTTGGCGGTTAGAAGCAACCAGTTTCTATGCGATCAAGGCGTGCCCGGCGGCGCGCACCAGGATGCCGACGCATGCGCCGAGCGCGGCGGGCTTCCAGACGGCGGCAACGCGCCGGCCCGAGGAGATCAGCACGGCGACGCCGGGAATGTCGAGCGGATGGATCAGGAAGCCGGCGCTGCCGTTGAGCAGCGCGACGCTCATCTGTCCCTGGCGCAGCATCTCGTCGGCCACGCCGAGCATGGCGGTGCCGCCGGCCAAGTACTTGGTCAGCGTCGGCAGGATCAGCGCCTGGTCCAAACCCATCGCCGCCATCGGCGCAGCGAGAAGACGCGTGAGTCCATCGATGACGCCGCCCGCGCGCAGGGCGGTGACGACGACCAGCGAGAGCACCAGCATCGGGATGGCGCCGACGGCGATCTTGAAGGCCTCCGCGCCGGCGCGGTTGATCGTGTCGAGCACGCCTTTCGCGTTCGCGGCCACGGGATGGTGCAGCGTTTCGTCGAGTTGCTGCTCGGCGCTGCTCAGGCCGCGGCCGAAAACGTAGTAGGCGGCGGCCGCCGCGACCAGGCCGCCGAGCAGCGAGAACAGCAGCAGCGGCGGATAGTGCAGGCCCAGGGCGGTGAGCGGAAAGGCGGCGTTGGCCTGGGCCATCGCCATCACCATCGCCAGCGTCGCGGCGATGTGGCGGTCGGAGCAGCCGCGCTGCTCCATCATGGTCAGCGTCGCCACCGGCGCGGCGAAGCTGACGAAGCTCACCTGCACGGCGGCGAACACGCCCAGCCCGGTGAGGCCGGCCGGGCGCAGCAGCGGCGTCACGCGCGCCACCAGCCAGTCGAGCGCGCCGCGGGCTTCGAGCAGGCGCATCAGCGAGAGCATCACCACCATCACCGGCAGCAGCACGAACAGCGACAGCTCGACGGCCGAGCGGCCGGCGCGCAGGATGACGTCGATGATGATTTCCATGGCAGCGATTATAGGGGTGGTGGGTCGGCGACACGGTCTGCGGCACATGGCACTATCATTGGATGCCGCCGTCGGATTCCGACGGATTGTGTGTTACCCGATTCCCGAAAACTTAGCCGACAGGATGCCAACGAGCATGTCCGTACTGATCCCCGCCATCGGCAGCTGCACCTTCGACAGCGGCGGCGAGCGCCGCCTGGCCGAGCGTCTCGAAGCAAAACTCGATGACGACTATCTTTGCTGGCACAACGTGGCGCTCGGCGCCTTGGCGCAGCATCCCGATTTCGTCGTCTTCCATCCACAGCGTGGATTGCTGATCCTCGAAGTGAAGGACTGGCGGGCGCGAACGATCCTTGCCGCCGATCCGCAGCACTTCACCATTGAGACCGATTACGGCCCGAAAACGGTGGGAAACCCGCTCGAACAGGCGCGACACTATGCCCACGCGGCGGTCGACGTCCTGCAACGTGATCCGCAACTCGTCTTTTCGGGCGGGCGCGAGACGGGCAGGCTAGTCTTCCCGTGGAGCTACGGCGTCGTCTTTCCCAACCTCACCCGGCGGCAGTTCGACGACGGCGGATTGGAAAGCGTAATCCCGCCGCAGCGCACCATCTGCCAGGACGAGATGCTGGAAAGCGCCGATGCCGAGGCCTTCCAGAAGCGTCTCTGGGAGATGTTTACTGTGCGCTTCAAGAGCGCGGTGTCGCTGCCGCAGATCGAGCGCATCCGCTGGCACCTGTTCCACGAAGTCCGCATCCCATCACGCCAAGGTGAGCTCTTCGGTGCGGACGAGCCTCCGCCCGATCTGGTGCGCGTCATGGACCTGCAACAGGAACAGCTTGCGCGCAGCCTCGGCGACGGCCATCGCGTCATCCACGGCGTTGCCGGATCGGGCAAGACGCTGATCCTCGGCTACCGGGCGGAGCATCTTGCGAGGGTGTGCGCCAAGCCGATCCTAGTCCTTTGCTACAACGAGTCGCTGGCCCGCCGCATCGGCAGCGCCATGCGCGCGAAGGGTTTGCAGGAGAAAGTGCATACCCATCATTTTCACCAGTGGTGCCGCGCACAACTTGCGGCCTACCACGTCGGCCTGCCGAAGACGAATGACGACAAGGACGCCTTCTTTGCCGACATGGTCGACCGCGTCATCCGCGCCGTCGAGCGCGGTCAAATACCCGCCGCGCAATACGACGCCGTGCTCATTGACGAAGGCCACGACTTCAGGCCCGAGTGGCTCAAGCTCGTAGTGCAGATGGTCGACCCCAAGACCAACAGCCTGCTGGTCCTTTACGACGACGCGCAGTCGATCTACGGCGACGCCACGCGCAAGAAGTTCAGCTTCAAGAGCGTCGGCATCCAGGCGGCTGGGCGCACCACCATCCTCAAAATCAACTACCGCAACACCGACGCCATCCTGCGCTTCGCGCGCGACGTGGCGCAGAGCATCCTCAAACCCGCGGAAGCCGACGAGGACGGCGTGCCCCTGCTGGAGCCGCAATCCGCCGGCCGCGCCGGCAGCGAGCCGCAGCTCGTCAAGCTGCCCACGCTGAAGGACGAAGCTGAATTCATTGCCAGACGCCTGAAGGAAGCGCACCGCGCCGGCACGCCTTGGCGCGACATGGCGGTGATCTATCGGGAATACGAGCGCGACGCCAAGCTCATCCGCAAGCTCTTGCCGGCTTATGGCGTGCCGCTCGTCTATTTCAAGGATGCTACCTACGCCGGCGACCAAGACGGCGTGACGCTCATCACCATGCACTCCTGCAAGGGCCTAGAGTTCCCGCTGGTCGTAATTCCCGGCGCGGACAAGATCAAAAGCGCTGGCGAGCTGGCGCCGCAGGAAGTGAAGCTGCTCTACGTGGCCATGACTCGGGCAACCCGGGACTTGTTACTATGCGGCGTGGCGGCAAACTGAGCGGTGAAATGGGAGACGCAGGGGCACCGACGACGAAGCGCGCGAAGGCCGTTGGTAAGCCGGCAGCGGGCACGCTGGTCGACGACATTCGCCGCCTGATCGCCGAAGCACGGACGGCGGCGGCGGCGGCGGTCAATGCCGGTCTGACCCTGCTCTATTGGCGGGTCGGACTGCGCATCCGGCGGGAAGTGCTGGGCGAGAAGCGTGCGGAATATGGACGGGAAATTTTCGTGACACTGTCACGGGAATTGGTCGGCGAGCACGGGCAGGGTTTTTCGGCGGCGGTCGAGAGAGCGTCGAACTCCTGCAGCTGGACCGGACCAGCATTCGCGTTGCTCAATACCTGACCGAACTGCCGCCGCAGGCGGTCCTCGCCCGGCGCCTGCACGAAGCCATCGCCCGCTCGCGGGTGCGGCTGGAGAACATGGAAGATTCGGAATGAGGTGGGAGCCGAGTCCCCAGGCTAAGACGCTGTAGTTCCAGCCTAGGCCTTCTTGCCCAAGCCGCCCAGCAGCGCGGCGACCGGCCGCAGCGGACGCTTCGGCGGCGGCAGCGGCTTGCCCGCCGCTTCGCCGGCTTCCGGCTTCGGCTCGTAGGGTTTGCTGGCGTCGAAGCCGTCGGCTGCCAGCGGCACGTGGGCGGCGGGCGCGGGCATGCGCACGGGGCTCTTCGGTCCGTGGCGCTCGCGTTCGCGCTCGCGATGGGCGTGGCCGTGACCGCGTCCGCGGCCTTCGCGCTCGGTTTCGACGGGACCGCTGGAACCCGGCTCGAAGCCCGGCACGACGGCCTGTTCGATCTTGAACTTGGTGAGTTTCTCGATATCGACGAGGCGCGGCTTCTCCTCGGGCGCCACCAGCGAGGTGGCGTCGCCGTGCTTGCCGGCGCGGCCGGTGCGGCCGATGCGGTGGATGTAGTCCTCGGCGACGTGCGGGAGCTCGTAGTTGATGACGTGCGGCAGGTCGTCGATGTCGAGGCCGCGCGCGGCGACGTCGGTGGCGACCAGCACGCGCGTCTTGCCGCTCTTGAAGCCTTCGAGCGCCTCGGTGCGCTGCTGCTGGCTCTTGTCGCCGTGGATGGCGTCGGCGCTGACGCCCTGGCGCTCCAGCCACGTGGCGAGCCGCGCGGTGCCGAACTTGGTGCCGACGAACACCAGCACCTGCGTCATCTTCGGATCCTCGAGCAGCTTGAGCAGCAGGTAGCGCTTGCGGTCGGAGGAGACCGGATGCACGCGGTGCGTGATGGTCTCGGAAACCATGTTGCGGCGCGCGACCTCGATCAGCTGCGGCGCACGCAGCATCTGGTCGGCGAGCTTCTTGATCTCGTCGGAGAAGGTGGCGGAGAACAGCAGGCTCTGGCGCTCCTTCGGCAGCAGCGCGAGGATGCGCTTGATGTCGGGGATGAAGCCCATGTCGAGCATGCGATCGGCCTCGTCGAGCACGAGGAACTCGACGAAGTTGAAGGTGACGGTCTTCTGCTGCACGTGGTCGAGCAGGCGGCCGGGGGTGGCGACGACGATCTCGCGGCCTTCCTTCATCTCGGCGATCTGCGGCTTGATGTCGACGCCGCCGTAGATGCAGGTCGACTTGAGCGGCAGATACTTGCTGTAGCCCTTTACATTGTCATGCACCTGCATCGCCAGTTCGCGCGTCGGGCAGAGGATCAGGGCGCGGATCGGATGGCGCGCCGGCGACGAGCTGGTGTTGGCATGGCGCGCCAGGCGCTGCAGCAGCGGCAGCGTGAAGCCGGCGGTCTTGCCGGTGCCCGTCTGGGCGCCGCCCATGACGTCCTTGCCGGCGAGCACGACGGGGATGGCCTGCGCCTGGATGGGGGTGGGCTCGGTGTAGCCGGAATCGGCTACGGCACGCAACAGTTCGGGCATCAGCCCGAGGTCCTGGAAAGACATGTGATCTCCTGAATCGGGGCCCGCCCCTTGCGGGGTACCGGTTCAGGCTACGAGGCTTGGCTTTGGGGAAAAAGGCTTCGCGGGAACCGCGAGAGCACGTCAACCGGCAGGACGCTGGGCGCCATTATAGCGGAAACCGCGGGCGCTACGCCGGGGCCAGATCGGCGCCGCTCAGCTGCTTGCCGGCGGTCAGCAGGGCGGTCAATTCGGCGGCCGGCAGCGGATGGCTGAAATAGTAGCCCTGCACCATGTCGCAGCGCTGGCGCTTGAGGTAATGCAGCTGCGCCTGCGTCTCGACACCCTCGGCGATCACTTCGAGCTGCAGGCTGTGGGCGAGCGCGATGATGGACGCCGTGATCGCGGCGTCGTCGGGGTCGGTGGTCACGTCGCGCACGAACGACTGGTCGACCTTCAGCACGTCGATGGGGAAGCGCCGCAGGTGCGAGAGGCTCGAGTAGCCGGTGCCGAAGTCGTCGAGCGACAGGCGCATGCCGATCTCCTTGAGCCGGCGGAGGATGCGGATGGTCTGCTCGGGATCCTGCATCACCATGCTCTCGGTCATCTCGAGTTCGAGATGCGTGGCGCCGACGTTCTGCAGGCGCAGGCTCTGCTCGACCACCTGCACCAGGTTGCTCTGGCGGAACTGCCGCGCCGAGAGGTTGACGGCGACGCTGATCGGGCCCATCCCGGCGCCGCGCCAGGCGCCGACCTGCGTGCAGGCGGCGTCGAGCACCCATTCGCCGATCGGCACGATGAGGCCGGTCTCCTCGGCGAGCGGGATGAACTGCGCCGGCGGAACCAGGCCCATCTCGGGATGGCGCCAGCGGATCAGCGCCTCCGCGCCGACGACCCGGCCGCTGTCGAGGCTGACCTGCGGCTGGTAGAACAGCTCGAACTCCTCGCGCTCCAAGGCGAGCCGCAGATGGGTCTCGAGCGACAGGCGGTGGTTGATGCGCGCCTGCATCTCCTCGGTGAACACCTGGAAGTTGTTGCGGCCGCGCTCCTTGGCGCGGTACATGGCGATGTCGGC
>DAIDAU010000186.1 GCA_027310465.1 Rhodocyclaceae bacterium | reverse complement strand
GGGCGAGCCCGGCTGGCAGCGCGACGGCGCCTATCTGACGCCCGAAGGCGCGATGCTGCGCACGGTCGTCGCGCAGGAATCCTATCTGCGCACGGTGCAGGACTGGATCATCCGCCCGCAATTGCGCACGGTGCCGGGCGTCGCCGGCGTCGACTCGCTCGGCGGCTACATGCGGCAATATCATGTGCAGCCCGACCCCGCGAAGCTGATGTCGCTCGGCCTTTCCTTCGGCGATCTCGCGGCGACGATCCAGAAGAACAACGTCAGCCGCGGCGCCGGCTATATCGAGCGCAATGGCGAGGGTCTCGTCGTGCGCAGCGGCGGGCGCCTGGAGAATGTCGAGGACATCGCCAATGTCGTCGCCACGACGCGCAACGGCGTGCCGGTGCGCGTGGGCGAGATCGCCAATGTCACCATCGGCAAGGAGCTGCGCACCGGCTCAGCCAGCATGAATGGCGAGGAGGTCGTCATCGGCACGGCGCTGATGCTGATCGGCGCCAATAGCCGCACGGTCTCGGCGGCGGTCGACGCCAAGGTGAAGACGGTCGCGAAATCCCTGCCGCCGGGGATCGAGGTCAAGACGGTCCTGAACCGCACGCTGCTGGTCGACGCGACCATCAAGACGGTGGCGAAGAATCTCATGGAGGGCGCGGGGCTCGTCATCCTCGTGCTCTTCGTGATGCTGGGCAATTTCCGCGCGGCTGTCGTGACGGCGACGGTCATTCCGGTGACCATGCTGATGCTCGCGATCGGCATGTATATCGGCAAGATCAGCGCCAATCTGATGAGTCTCGGCGCCCTCGATTTCGGCCTCATCGCCGACGGCGCCATCATCGTCGCCGAAAACAGCCTGCGCCGCCTGTCCGAGCGCCAGCATATGGCGGGCCGTCCGCTCACCACCGAGGAACGGCTCGAGACGGTCATCGATTCGGCCGTCGAGATGCGGCGGCCCACCGTCTACGGCCAGTCGATCATCATCCTCGTCTATCTGCCGATCCTGAGCTTCTCGGGCGTCGAAGGGAAGATGTTCCATCCGATGGCGATGACCGTCATCATCGCGCTTCTTTCGGAGTTCCTTCTCTCCCTTACCTTTTTCCCCGCGATGATCGCGCTTTTCGTCTCGGGCGCGGGCGAAGAACACGATAATGCGATCGTGGCTTGGCTCAAGCGCACCTATGAGCCGGCCTTGCGTTGGGCGATGGAAGCGCCGGTGAAGGTCATGGCGATCGGCGTCGCCTCCTTCCTCGTCGCCGTGCTTCTCTATTTGAACCTCGGGCAGGAGTTCATCCCCAAGCTCGACGAGAAGAATCTCGCCATGCAGGCGAATCGCATTCCGAGCACGTCGCTGACGCAATCGCAGGCGATGCAGATCGACGTCGAGAACGCCATCCGCAAGCTGCCGCAGGTCGATTACGTCTTCTCCAAGACCGGCACGGCCGAGGTCGCGACCGACCCCATGCCGCCGAATCTGACCGATACTTTCATCATGCTGAAGCCGGAAGATCAGTGGCCCGATCCGCATCTTCCAAAGGACAGGCTGATCGACGACATCTCGGCCGAGATTTCGAAGCTGCCCGGCAACGCCTATGAGTTTTCGCAGCCCATCCAACTGCGCTTCAACGAGCTTCTCGCGGGCGTGCGCGGCGACGTTGCGGTGAAAGTCTTCGGCGAGGATTTCGACGCCATGCTGAAGGCGGCCAATCAGATCGCCGCCATCCTGCGCGCCACGCCGGGCGCGACCGATGTGAAGGTCGAGCAGGTGACCGGCTTGCCGGTGCTCGACATCAAGGTCGATAAGAACGCCATTGCGCGCTTTGGCCTGTCGCTCGGCGCCGTGCAGGATACGATCGGCGCGGCGATCGGCGGCGAGCCGGCCGGCATGATCTTCGAAGGCGACCGCCGTTTCCCGATCTTCGTGCGCCTGCGCGACAATCTGCGCGAGGACGCCAGCGCTTTGGAGACGATCCCGGTTTCCTTGCCGCCCGACGCGCAGGGCCGCATCTCGACCATTCAGCTCAAGCAGGTTGCGAGCTTTTCCACCGTCGACGGGCAGAACCAGATCTCGCGCGAGAATGGCAAGCGGCGCGTGGTCGTCAGCGCGAATGTGCGCGGACGCGACATCGCCTCGGTCGTCAACGAAGCGCGCGCCAAGGTCGACGCCAAGGTGCAAATTCCTGCGGGCTATTGGATCGAATGGGGCGGCCAGTTCGAAAATCTCGCGGCGGCGCGGGCGCGGCTCATGATCGTCGTGCCGGTCTGCTTCTTCATGATCTTCCTGCTGCTGTTTTCGGCGCTGGGCTCGGCGCGCGACGCCCTGCTCGTCTTCTCGGCCGTGCCCCTCGCATTGTCCGGCGGCGTGCTCGCTCTGTGGCTGCGCGGCATGCCCATGTCCGTCTCGGCGGCGGTGGGCTTCATCGCGCTTTCCGGCGTCGCCGTGCTCAACGGCCTTGTGATGCGCACCTATATTCACCAGCTCATGGTGAGCGGCATGGATGAGCGCGCGGCGATCTTCAAGGGCGCCATGACGCGTCTGCGTCCGGTGACGATGACAGCGCTTGTCGCCTCGCTCGGCTTCGTCCCCATGGCGCTCGCGACCTCGACCGGCGCCGAGGTGCAGCGGCCGATCGCCACCGTCGTCATCGGCGGGCTCATCAGCGCGACGGTCCTCACGCTGATCG
>DAIDAU010000259.1 GCA_027310465.1 Rhodocyclaceae bacterium | reverse complement strand
CCCCAAGGCCCTGGAGATCATGCGTGCCATTTACGCTCCCTTCCAGCGCAACCACGAGCGTCTGATCGCCATGGACATCCGCTCCGCCGAGCTGACCAAGTATGCCGCCAACGCCATGCTGGCGACGCGCATTTCCTTCATGAACGAACTCGCGCTGCTGGCGGAGAAGCTCGGCGCCGACATCGAGCATGTGCGCCAGGGCATCGGCTCCGATCCGCGCATCGGCTATCACTTCCTCTATCCCGGCTGCGGCTACGGCGGTTCCTGCTTCCCCAAGGACGTGCAGGCGCTGGCGCGCACGGCCGCCGAGGCCGGGCAGGAACTGCTGGTGCTGAACGCCGTGGAGGCCGCCAACGAGGCGCAGAAGGCGGTGCTGCCGAACAAGATCGCCAGGCGCTTCGGCAACGACCTCGCCGGCAAGACCTTCGCCCTCTGGGGGCTCGCCTTCAAGCCCAACACCGACGACATGCGCGAAGCCCCGTCGCGCGTGCTGATCGACGAACTGCTGCTGCGCGGCGCGCGCGTGCGCGCCTACGATCCCGTCGCGATGCACGAAGCGCAGCGCATCTACGACGGCGAGACGCGCATCGCCTATGCCGACTCGCCGATGGCCGCGCTCGACGGCGCCGACGCCCTCGCGATCGTCACCGAGTGGAAGGAATTCCGCAGTCCCGACTTCGAAGCGATCAAGGCGAAGCTCAAGCATCCGGTCGTCTTCGACGGCCGCAATCTCTACGATCCGTCGCAGCCGCGCGCTGCGGGCCTCGAGTACTACCCGATCGGAAGAGCATGAAGGTTCCCGACACTTCCAAGGCGCGCGTCCTCATCGTCGGCGACGTCATGCTGGACCGCTACTGGTTCGGCGACGTCTCGCGCATCTCGCCGGAGGCGCCGGTGCCCGTGGTCAAGGTCGATCGCAGCGAGGAACGTCCCGGCGGCGCGGCGAACGTCGCGCGCAACGTCGCGGCGCTCGGCGCCAAGACTTCCTTGCTGTCGGTCGTCGGCGCCGACGAAGCGGGGCGGCTGCTTTCGCGGCTGCTGCGCGAGGCCGACATCGACGCCAGCCTGTACGAGGACGCCCAGCTGTCGACGACCGTCAAGCTGCGCGTCGTCGGCCGCCAGCAGCAACTGCTGCGCATCGATTTCGAGAACGCGCCGGACCACGAGGTGCTGAAGGCCAAGCTGGCGGAGTATGCCGATCGCATCAAGCACTGCGACGTCGTGATCCTGTCCGACTACGGCAAGGGCGGACTCGCGCACATCGCCGAGATGATCCGGCTGGCGCGCGCCGCCGGCAAGCCGGTGCTGGTCGACCCGAAGGGCGACGACTACGCGCGCTATGCCGGCGCGACGATGATCACGCCGAACCGCGCCGAGCTGCGCGAAGTGGTGGGGCGCTGGAGCAGCGAGGACGACCTGGCGCAGCGCGCGCAGAAGCTGCGCGCCGAGCTCGGCCTCGACGCCCTGCTGGTGACGCGCTCTGAGGAGGGCATGACGCTGTTCCGCGCCGGCGGCGTGGAGCACGAGCCGGCGCTGGCGCGCGAGGTGTTCGACGTCAGCGGCGCGGGCGACACCGTGATCGGTACGCTTGCGGTTATGATGGCGGCGGGCCTCGACCTGGCCGCCGCGATGCGGTTCGCCAACCGCGCCGCCGGCGTGGTCGTCGGCAAGCTGGGAACTGCGACCTGCAGCCTCGAGGAACTGGCTGCCGCTGCTTAGGAAAGAAACGAACATGTATACCGTCGTCACGGGCGCCTGCGGATTCATCGGCGCGAACCTCGTCAAGGAGCTCAACGCGCGCGGCGTCGACAACATCCTCGCCGTCGACAATCTCAAGCGCGCCGACAAGTTCAGGAATCTCGTCGACTGCGAGATCGCCGACT
>DAIDAU010000122.1 GCA_027310465.1 Rhodocyclaceae bacterium | reverse complement strand
CGTCATCACCGAGCGCATGTTCGGCGCGGCGTCGATATGCGCCCTGAGGCGCCGCGCGATCGACAGGGTGACGTCCTTCTCGCGGCTGCCGCCGCGGCCGAGCGCGCCGGGGTCCTCGCCGCCGTCGCCGGGGTCGAGCATGATCGTGACGAGACGCGTGACGCTGCCCTTCTCGACGGCCGCCGGCTTGTCGGCCTGGCCGTTCAGCGGAATCTCGTTCTTCTGCAGCAGCGCCATCAGCGGATCGGGCGCTTCGGCCGGATAGAGGTCGAGCACCAGGCGATGGCCGTACTCGCCGACGGGCGCCAGCGTGAACACCTGCGGCTTCACCTCGGCCTTGAGTTCGATCACCAGGCGCACCACGCCGGGCTTGTTGCGGCCGGCGCGGATCAGCTTGATCTGCGGATCGGAGCCGAGAATCTTGTTCGGCAGGCCCGACAGCACGGCATTGAATTCGACGCCTTCGAGATCGACGACCAGGCGCTCGGGATTCTTCACCAGCATCTGGGTGTAGCGGATGAGGTGATCGCTTTCGAGCGTGACCCGCGTGTAATCCGGCGCCGGCCAGACGCGCACCGCGAGGATCGAAGGCTGCGCCGCCCCCCAAACATCGGCGACGCGCGTGACCAACAGCGTCAGCCCGGCGGCCGCG
Organism: Rhodocyclaceae bacterium; assembly: GCA_027310465.1. Taxonomy (GTDB): domain Bacteria; phylum Pseudomonadota; class Gammaproteobacteria; order Burkholderiales; family Rhodocyclaceae; genus Nitricoxidireducens. The sequence continues at coordinate 4,761 of DAIDAU010000122.1, read as the reverse complement.
AACTTGAGGACGTCGCGGCGAGTGACGGCGAGTTCGTCAAGCCGCTCAGCCATTGCCGGCCCCGTTCGCTGTGGGCGGAAACGCTTGCGCGGCGGGCCTCGCTGCCGCCTTTGGCAGCGATCGAGAGGCACACGCGAAGATCGGCGGCAGGCAGGTAAGGCGCGGCCTTGTCCGGCCATTCGACCAGACAGATTCCATCGCCCGCGAAGTATTCGTCCAAGCCTGCATCCAGATATTCTTCCGGCTGATTGAACCGATAGAAATCAAAGTGATACAAGTTTAATCCAGAAACAGCATGAACTTCAACCAGCGTATAGGTCGGGCTCTTCACCGGGCCCTGATCGCCCAAGGCCCGCAGCCAGCCGCGCACCAGCGTCGTCTTGCCGGCGCCGAGGTCGCCCTCGAGCGTGATGATCGCTTTAGCGGCGGGATCGCTTCCGACTTGAGCGGCCAGCGCGGCGCCCAGCGCCACCGTGGCCGCCTCGTCGGGCAGTTCGAGCGTCAAGGTATGATGGTCCGCATGCATGATCGCGATTGGGTTGCGCTCGGGGCGCAGATCAAGGAGTGGGGCAAGGTTCTCGGCTTCGATGCCGTCGGCATTGCCGGCAGCGATCTCGGCGAAGCCGAAGCGGGCCTCGCTGCCTGGCTTGCCGCCGGCTGCCACGGTGAGATGGATTATATGGCGAGCCACGGGACGAAACGGGCGAGGCCGGCCGAACTGGTGCCGGGCACGCGCAGTGTCATCGTCGCACGCATGAACTACCTGCCGCAGACGACGGATGCCGAAGACGACGCCCTGCACGCGCAACTTTCCCGCTATGCGCTCGGGCGCGACTACCACAAGGTGCTGCGCAGCCGGCTGCAGAAGCTCGCCGACCGCATCGAAGCGGAGATCGGCCGCTTCGGCTACCGCGTCTTCACCGATTCGGCGCCCGTCATGGAAGTCGAGTTGGCGAAGCGGGCGGGGCTAGGCTGGCGTGGCAAGCACACGCTGCTGCTGTCGCGCGAGGCCGGCTCGTGGTTCTTCCTCGGGGAGATTCTCATCGACCTGCCGCTGCCGCCCGACGCGCCGACTGCCGAACATTGCGGCACCTGCCGCGCCTGCCTCGACGCCTGCCCCACCGGCGCCATCGTCGCGCCCTATCGCGTCGACGCGCGCCGCTGCATCTCCTACCTGACGATCGAGCTCAAGGGCAGCATCCCGCCCGAGCTGCGCCCGCTGATCGGCAATCGCGTCTATGGCTGCGACGACTGCCAACTGTGCTGCCCGTGGAATCGCGAGGCGCCGCAGACGCGCGAAGACGATTTCGCCGTGCGCCACGGCCTCGATCGCGCCACGCTGATCGAGCTGTTCGCCTGGTCGCCCGCCGAGTTCGAGGCGAAGCTCGCCGGCAGCGCGATCCGGCGCATCGGCTACGAGCGCTGGCTGCGGAACCTGGCGGTGGGCTTGGGCAACGCGGCGACGACGCCGGAGGTCCTCGCCGCACTCGAGGCGCGGCGCGGCGATGCGTCAGCGCTGGTGCGCGAGCACGTCGAGTGGGCGCTCGCCCGGCATCAGGGTCCGCTGACGAACGGCCGCGAAGGATCGGCGCACCACTCGCTCCACGAGCCCGGATAGAGCTTCGAGCCCTTCAGCCCCGCGGCTTCCATCGCCAGGATGTTGTGGCAGGCGGTGACGCCGGAGCCGCACTGCTGCACCACGGCCTCGGGCGTCCGGCCGGCGAGGAGCACGGCGAACTCCTCGCGCAGTTCCTGCGGCGACTTGAAATACACGCCGGCGTCGTCGAGGTTGTCCATGAAGAAGCGATTGACGGCGCCGGGAATGTGGCCGCCGACGGGATCCAGCGTCTCGTTCCGTCCGGCGAAGCGCTCCTCGCTGCGTGCGTCGAGCAGCACGGTTTCGGGTTGGCCGAGGCGCGCCAGCACGTAGTCGGCGTCGACGGTCTGGGCCTGGCGACGCACCGGCAGCTGCGCGGCGGGGAACTTCGGCACGTCCGCCGACAACGGCTGCTTGGCGCGCCTCCAGCCGGCGAGCCCGCCGTCGAGCACCGCGACCTTGTCGTGGCCGATCCAGCGCAGCATCCACCACAGGCGCGCGGCGAAGGCGTTGCCTTCGTTGTCGTAGGCCACCACCTGCGTCCGCGGACCGACGCCGCACGCGGCCATGCGCGCCGCGAACGCTTCGGGCGCCGACAGCGGATGGCGGCCGTTGCGGCCCGTCGCCATGCCGGACAGATCGCGATCGAGGTGCAGGAACAGCGCGCCCGGGATGTGCTCCTTGGCGTAGGCCTTCTCGCCGTATGCCGTGTCGCGCAGATCGTGGCGGCAGTCGAAGATGCGCCAATCGGCGTCGCCGGCATGCGCGGCAAGCTCCGCCGCGGAAACCAGGCAACCCGTCATGCGGCGACCCCGGCCAGCCAGGCGCGCGCGTCGGACTCGTCCCTGAAGACGCGCAGGTCGGCGGCGACGAAGGCCTGCTCGAGCCAGGCGCTGAAGGCCACCAGCGGGCTGTCGCTGAGCAGCGCGATGCGCACGAACTTGCCCTGGTGCTCGCGGCTGAACTTGATCTCCTCGAGCACCATGTCGACGGTGAAGCGCTGCATCTCGCGCAGGTCGAAGAGCAGGTTCACGGGTTCGTCGGCCGGCACCTCGCCGGCGACGACGCGCTCGAATTCCTTGAAGTCGGCGACGGCGAAATCGCCGAGCACGGTGACGGCGACGAGATTGTCCTTACGGTCGATGGCGATCATGGCGGGTCCCGGTGACGAATATGGGGAGACTATAGCGCAGCGGCGCGGCGCTCAGCGCGGCCCGCGGGCGGCGACGGCGCGGCGATAGAAGCGGTGGAAATGGCGCATGCCGTCTTCGGTCGGCGACTGGTAGGGGCCCGCCTCGCTGCGGCCTTCGCGCCACAGCGCGCGGCGGCCGCGGTCCATGCGCTCGCCGATCTCGTCGTCCTCGATCGCCGTCTCCATGTAGGCCGCCTGCTCGGCCTCGACGAACTCGCGCTCGAACCCGGCGATCTCCTCCGGGTAGTAGAACTCGACGACGTTCAGCGTCCTGTCGATGTCCTGCGGGATCACGGTGGACACGATCAGCGCGTGCGGGTACCACTCGACCATCACGTTCGGGAAGTAGGTGAGCCAGATCGCGCCCTGGCGCGGCTGGTCCGCGCCGTAGCGGTCGAGCACGGCCTTCTGCCAGCGGCCGTACGCCGGCGAGCCGATCTTCCGGAGCGAGGTGATGCCGACGCGCTGCACCGAATACCATTCGCCGAACTGCCAGGTCAGATCGTCGCAGGTGACGAAGTTGCCGAGGCCGGGATGGAAGGGCACGACGTGGTAATCCTCGAGATAGACTTCGATGAAGGTCTTCCAGTTGTAGTTGCAGGGGTGCAGCTCGACGCGGTCGAGCTTGTAGCCTGAGAAGTCGAATTCGCCGGCGACGTCCATGCCGGCGAGATCGACCGCCGGGGAGCGCGGCCCCTTGAACAGCAGGCCGTGCCACGATTCGAGCTTCTTCCTGCCCAAATTCAGGCAGGGATTCTGCGGGAAGTGCGGCGCGCCAATCAGCGTGCCCTGCGTGTCGTAAGTCCAGCGGTGGATCGGACAGACGATGTTCTGCGCCGTGCCGGCGCCTTGCAGCATGATCGCCTGGCGATGGCGGCAGACGTTCGACATCTCGTAGACGCCGTCGGGCTGGCGCACCAGCAGCTTGGCGTGGTCGTTCCACTCGGTCGAACGGTAGTCGTGGAGCCCGGGCACCATCAGTTCATGGCCGACATAGCCGGGACCGGCATCGAAGAGCAGCTGCTTCTCCAGTTCGAACAGCTTCTCGTCGAAATACCAATCGACGGGAAGCTGCGCGACCTCGGGTGCCAACTGCGCGGGGGACGCGATGTCGGACATGATTCCCCAACCTCCATCAGACCAATGCAAAACCAGGAAAAGGCCGCGTGCTGCGCCTTGGCGGCCCGCTCGCGCCGGTCGGGCAGTATAGCCAATTTGACCTGGAGCCAGCCGATAGGCTATTTTTACGCGTTTCCCGCCCATCTTTCGCTCGTCCATGTCCGCCGTCCCGCCTGCATCCTTCGAAGCCGACCTTCAGGAGCTGGAACGCATCGTCCAGGCCATGGAAAGCGGCGACGCGCCGCTCGAGGAGTCGCTGGCGAACTACGAGCGCGGCATGGCGCTGCTGAAGACCTGCCAGGAGCGCCTGGCCGCCGCCGAACAGAAGGTTCGCATGCTGGAGAACGGCAGCCTGCGCGACTTTGCGGACGGCACCGACTGAGCATCATGGATTTTCGCTCCTGGATGCTGGCGGTCCAACAGCGGACCGAAACCGCGCTGGAACGGCTGCTGCCGCCGGCCTCCGCCGCCCCGGCGCGCCTGCACCAGGCGATGCGCTACGCCGCGCTCGGCGGCGGCAAGCGCGTGCGGCCGCTGCTGTGCCATGCCGCCGGAGAGGCGTTCGGCGCCGATGCCGCGCGGCTCGATCGCGCCGCTTGCGCGATGGAGATGGTGCACGTCTATTCGCTGGTGCACGACGACCTGCCCTGCATGGACGACGACGTCCTGCGCCGCGGCAAGCCGACCTGCCACGTCGAATACGACGAGGCCACCGCGCTGCTCGTCGGCGATGCGCTGCAGACCCAGGCGTTCCAGGTGCTCGCCGAGGAGGCGGCCGCGGATGCCGCGCGCCGGCTCGCCATGATGACGCTGCTGGCGCAAGCCGCCGGCTCGCGCGGCATGGCGGGCGGCC
>DAIDAU010000120.1 GCA_027310465.1 Rhodocyclaceae bacterium | reverse complement strand
AAGCAGGGCGTCGACGCCGCGCGTTCGGCCGCGGCCGGCAAGATCATCTTCACCTCGTCGGTGCACGACATCATTCCCTGGGCGCGCAGCGCCAACTACGCGGCCTCGAAGGGCGGCCTCGACATGCTGATGCGCTCGCTGGCGCAGGAAGTCGCGGGCAACAGGATCCGCGTCAATTGCGTGTCGCCCGGCGCCATCCGCACCCACATCAACCGGGCGGCGTGGGACACCGGGGAAGCCCGCCGCAAGCTGCTGGAGCTGATCCCTTACGGCCGCATCGGCGAGCCGGACGACGTGGCGCACGTCGCCGCGTGGCTCGCCTCCGACCTGGCCGACTACATCACCGGCACGACGATCTACGTCGACGGCGGGATGACGCTCTATCCGGCGTTCGAGCACGGCGGTTGACGGCGCGACCATGTCAACCACTCGTGGGACGTCGCACTCCACGGGCGGCCTGACGACCTCGCCGATCTCGATCGCGCCTGCTAAGCGCCCACCTGCACGTGGATGTCGGGAAGCTTGTCGTCGTAGAAGGCGACGCGATCCTGCAGGTCCGCGTGCTCCTCGTAGGGATCCTCGTAGGTCCAGACCGCATCCTCGAGCTTCTTGTCCCCGAGCTTCACGTTGAAGTAGTGGGCGGTGCCCTTGAACGGGCACTTCGTGACGGTGCTCGACGGCTCCAGCAGCTCCATCTTCACGTCGGAGCGCGGAAAGTAGTAGCGGACCGGATGCTGGTCCTCATCCACGCGCACGACGTGCGTCGAATCGGCGACGCGCTGGCCGGCGATCTCGACCGTGATCCTGCGCTCCATCGGCGAGTCCTGCACCTTGTGTTCCGGCCATTTCTGATGACCCGGCGACTTGTTCATGGCAACCTCCATGGGTTCGTTGCGATCCTGATTGGACCGCCGCGCTCGCACCGGGTTTAACGCCGTCGATCGGACCGCCGGCTCAGTAGCCGGACAGGTTGCCGCCGACCATGCTTCCCACGACGGCGCCGATGGCCGTGGCGGCGACGCGGCCGTTGCCGCGGCCGACCTGGTTGCCGATGATGCCGCCCGCGATGGCTCCGACCGCCTGGCCGGCCAGGCGATTGGACGGATAGGCCGGATACGCGGCCGGCGGCGCGTAATAACGCGGGGCGGACTCGTAATGGGCGGGACGCTCCTGGACGACGACGCGCTCGCGATACACGACGGGCGGCGCCGCATAGACCACCGGAGGCGGCGCATACGCCGGCTGGACCACGACGTAGCCGCGGCGGTGCTCGTGCCAATCGTCGTCGTCCCAACCGCGGTGCGCGAAGGCATTCGCGCTGAAAACCAAGGCCATCGCTGCAGGAATCCATAGCTTGTTCATGTTTCGCTCCTCGCGGGGAAAAGCCCCTGTGCTCTCTACAACGCAGAGGCTAGGAGTTCGGAGCACCTGGGGATGTAAGGGTTGGTAACGGGTTGTAACGCGCTGCCTGAACCCGAGGTGGAGGCGGATGTCTGAGAGGCTACGAAGTAGCACGCTCAGGGATTCCGCAGAGGCTTCGATGCACGGCGAACTGATTCTTCGGCAGCTGTTCGATGCGGCCTCATCGACGTACACGTATCTGCTGGGCGATCCGCGCACGCGGTCGGCCGCGATCATCGACCCGGTGTTCGAGCAGCACTTCCGCGACCGTGCGCTGGTCGACGAATTGCGCCTGCGCCTGGCCGTCGCGCTCGACACGCATTGCCATGCCGACCACGTCACCGGCGCCTGGCTGATGAAGCAGACGACCGGCTGCCTGATCGGCACCTCGCAACTCTACGGCACGGCGCTCGAGGGAGCGGATTTGCGCCTGCGGCACGGCGATCGCATCGCTTTCGGCGACCGCATGCTGGAGGTGCGCGCAACGCCCGGACACACCGAGGGATGCCTCACCTACGTCACGGACGACCGCGCCATGGCCTTTACCGGCGATGCGCTGCTCATCCGCGCCACCGGCCGCTGCGACTTTCAGCACGGCGACGCCGGCACGCTGTTCCGTTCCATCACCGAGCAGATATTCAGCCTGCCCGACGACTGCCTGGTCTATCCGGCGCACGACTATAGCGGCCGGACGGTCTCGTCCGTGCGCGAAGAGAAGGAGCACAACCCGCGAATCGGCGCGCATGGCGACTTGCGCGACTTCGTCGGCTTCATGGAGAACATGCACCTGCCGCATCCCAAGCAGATGGCGATTGCGATTCCGGCCAACCTGCGCTGCGGCAAGCCCGAGGACGGCCGGGTGCCGTGCGCCGCGGAATGGGGACCGGTGCGGCAGAGCTACGCCGGCCTCCTGGAGATCGACGCCGAGTGGGTCGCCGAGCACTTGGCGGAGGTGACGGTGATCGACGTGCGCGAGCGCGAGGAACTGGACGAGCGCGCCAGCCGCATCGCTGGCGCGCTACCCATTCCCTTGAGCGAGCTCGGCGACCGAGTGAGCGAGCTTTCCGCGGACCGTCCGGTGATCACCGTCTGCCATGCCGGCATGCGCTCCGGCCAGGCAACAGTGATCTTGCGTCAGGAAGGATTTCAACGCGTCGCCAACTTGCATGGCGGGATGTTGCTTTGGGAAGAGCTGGGGTTGCCGACGGTTTCGTGAACACTAGTCCGTGATCAGTTTCGGCGTAATTCCGAAAACCAATACGGGGCATCCGCCATGCCGTCCTGCGTTCAGCCGATAGAGAAGCTTCCCCATCCACGTCGTACTGGCCCCGTACTTTGCCTTGCAAGACTTCGGCTGGCCAGCCAATAGCCCGTCCTCGTGAAGTACGACATTCCCCTTCTTATCGAGCAGCGGTACCTTGTCGAAGATGGGATTGAGACTGGCACTTCGCGTAACAAGAACGCCGACGCCAATAAGTCCGCACTCGTGAAAAGTCCGCAAAGCGTACAGGTCGCGATCAAAAGTTTGATCCTTTGAATTCCATTCCAGATCGAATGCGACTCGTCCCTTCACATAGTCGATCTTGTGGCCATCGATGAAGTTCTTGATGACCCGCTCTCCCTGCTCGCCATTCCGCTTAACCTTCTTGGTCTTTCCGTTAGGCAGGAACAACTCATCGTACTGCTGCATTCGAACTAGAAGATCGCCCTGTATTCGAGCCTCCAACCAGTTCTCAGAGCGCAAGACGCGCGAGAATTTTTTTGGCATATCCGATTCATTTCCGCCTGGCTTGCCAATTTCCTTTTGGGTAATGCGGAATGAAAGAAGCGCGCGTTCAATTTCTTCAAGCTCGGTCGGAAACGCCGTCTTCAGAATGGCCGCAGCATGGCGGTAGCTATATACGTCGTATAGCTTCCATACCTCCGGATCAATATATTGCTCGACGTCAGCCGGCGGATCGGCGTTAGGTCCGGGCGAAAAGCTTACGTCGTAATCCGACTCGGGTGACTCGACACCGAGGTCGAGATCCGAATCCTCGGATTCATCCGCGAATAGCTCATCGGAGGCTGGCATAGCGCGGCATCATACACCGTGAAATTTCGCCGACGATCTGTAATTACGCGTCGACAAAATCGGCTGATTCTTCGCGCGCCGTCGATTGAGAGTGGTTCGAGTACGTCTCCCAGGTCGGATAGTAGCCATCATCGGCCTGATTGCCCCAGCATGCCCAGCCGCTGCGTTCACCCCTCGCAAAAAGCTCCAGGAACGGACCGGAACTGCAGGATTCAATCAACTGGTACTGCTCGTCCGGCTTGCGCGAATGCTCACGCTTACGGCTCGCAATGAAATTGACCTGGCTTCTGCCAGGCGCTAGGGTGCGCGCGTTCTTCCCCTTTACCCCGAACAAGATCAACTCGGTAACGTTCCGGAAATAGAAGCCGACGCCGCGTCCGTCGGGCCCACCGTCCTTTCGGATCTTGTGCCATACGAGATTGCTCTTGTACGAAAATCCCCAAGCTTCCATCACTGCGAGACCCGCAGGAAGCAATGCGTTCGGAACCCAAAGGTACAGGTGCGCACTTTCGGCGGCAGCCTCTTCGACAGGAAGCGCCTTTATATCCTCAAGAGACATCGTTCCATATCGTTGGAGACGTTTGTGCTCCGGCGCAACTTTTCCCGTTCGATTCTGAAACTGCCAAGGTGGATCGGCCAAGATGGTGCCGAAAGTCCGCCCAGCGAGAAAGTCCTTTAGCTCGGTGCTGGCCGCTACCAACGCGGCGTCGTGGAAATCGTTCATGTTCTTCCCCAGTTGGAACTCACGGTGTTGCTTCTTGCCCGAACATTTCCTGTTGTCTATCGCCGCCGAACCTGCCTCCTTTTCCGGCACCACGCGGCTTCTTTGGGGTGATGTCGATTCTTGAGAACACCGCCCTAAAATCGATTTGATGCTCTGCCATCTCTCCGATCAGGGCCGCAATTACTGCTAGATGGGACGGTACTTCTCCCTTCTTTTTGTTGTTCGACAAAGAAGCGCGATTCATCTTCACCAATTCGGCAAACTGGCGGATGGTCAGGCCGGCCTTGCCAACGTGCCGCTGAAATTCCGTATAGGTCATCGGAAGAATGATAGCCGGGAACTGCGGTCATGTCACGATGACTACAATACATGCACTACTTATTAATCGACATTAAGTTATGACTCACTTGGCCGGTTGAGCGATGTATAGTGCCTTTGTTGCTAGCTCGTGGCGTGAGCCACGAAGTGCAGTTGCCGAAAAAAAAAAAGCAAAGCCGCCCGAAGACTTCGGGCGGCTTCTCGGCAAGACAAGGTTTCTTTCTGCTGCAGCAGCTGCTATACGTCGATGTTCCTCGCGTACAGCGCGTTGCCTTCGATGAACGCCCGGCGCGGCTCCACGTTGTCGCCCATCAGCGTCGTGAAGATCTCGTCCGCCGCAATCGCGTCTTCGATCTGCACGCGCAGCAGGCGGCGCACGGCGGGGTCCATGGTGGTTTCCCAGAGCTGCTCGGGGTTCATCTCGCCGAGGCCTTTGTAGCGCTGCTTGGTGAGGCCGCGCTCGGCCTCATTGAGCAGCCATTTCATCGCTTCGGCGAAGCTCGCGATGCCCAGCGACTTCTCGCCGCGGCGCACCGAGGCGCCGCCGTTGGGGTCGACGAGCTCGGCGATCATCGTCGACGTCTTGCGGATCTGCGCGTAGTCGGCGGAGTGGATGAACTCGTCGTCGATGGTGCCGACGCGCAGGTTGCCGTGGCGCATCTTCTCGATGCGGATGCGCCAGCTGTCGGTGAGCTCGTCGAGCGCGGCGGCGATGTTCACGCCCTTGGGCGCGTACTTGGCCAGGCGTGAAGCGGAATCCTTCGCAGCGGACTCGCTGCCGATGTCGAGCGCGATGTCGTGCGCCAGCATGCTTTGCAGCACGGTCGGCTCGATGAAGTCGGCGAGGCGCTTGATGACGGCGTCCGAGAGCAGGTAGGAACGCGCGAGTTCGCCGAGCGCTTCGCCTTCGATGCCTTGGGCGCCGACCTTCGGCACCAGCGCGGCGCCGTCGAGCGCGAGCGTGAGCAGGTGCTGGTTGAGCGCGTGGTCGTCCTTGAGGTACATCTCGCTCTTGCCGTGCTTGACCTTGTAGAGCGGCGGCTGCGCGATGTAGACGTAGCCGGCCTCGACGAGCGCGGGCATCTGGCGGTAGAGGAAGGTGAGCAGCAGGGTGCGGATGTGCGCGCCGTCGACGTCCGCGTCGGTCATGATGATGATGCGGTGATAGCGCAGCTTCTCGGGCTTGTAGTCGTCGCCGATGCCGCAGCCGAGGGCGGTCAGCAGCGTGACGATCTGCTCGGAGGAGATGACTTTGTCCAGCCGCGCCTTCTCGACGTTGAGCACCTTGCCGCGCAGCGGCAGGATCGCCTGGAACTTGCGGTCGCGGCCCTGCTTGGCGGAGCCGCCGGCGGAGTCGCCCTCGACGATGTAGATCTCGCACAGCGCCGGATCCTTCTCCTGGCAGTCGGCGAGCTTGCCGGGCAGGCCGATCGAGTCGAGCACGCCCTTGCGGCGCGTCATCTCGCGGGCCTTGCGCGCGGCTTCGCGCGCGCGGGCGGCTTCGACGATCTTGCCGGTGATGACC
>DAIDAU010000113.1 GCA_027310465.1 Rhodocyclaceae bacterium | reverse complement strand
AGGTTTCGATTGAGTTGAAAATCCGCGTGTCGATGGTTCGATTCCGTCCCTGGCCACCAATACCAAAAGGTCAACCGTTCTCGGTTGGCCTTTTTTCTTGCGCGCCTCCGCGTGTCCGCGCGTGTTCCTGCCAACCCTTCTGGACTTCCTTCCTCGGCCGTCTCCCCGACGCCAGACGGCATTTCGTTCTCTCCGCACCGTTCTTCTCTCCCACCTTGCCGTCCGCTGCCGGAATCAACGAACGGCCTGCGAGGTCGGAATGAACTTCAATTCCCTGTCGCTCGCCTCGACCGTTCCGACTAACGGCCCCGGTTCGGGCGGCGGTTCGTTGAACGCCTGAAGACGGCAAGACTTGAGTTCCGTTACATACCACCGCCGGCCCGCCCTGACGATGTACACGCCCCGTTCGGGCATGTACAACTGGACGTCGACGGCATCGTTGCTCGTCGTCAGCAGCGCATGGCGACGCTGGCAATCGGGATCGTGGCGAACGACGACTGCAAGCTCCCAGTTGCTCCATGCGTATGCTTTCTCGCGCTCGAACGTCAGTGCGGTACCGGCGCCGAGGCTGAAGCCGTCGTAATTGCGGTCTATGACGAACGACGCGCTATCGGTGCGGCCGCAGCCTGCCAGCACCGTTGTGACCGCCAGCGCCAACGCGGGAGCCCATTTGGCCCTGCTTGACTTCAGAACTTGGATCTTCATGGTCCAGCCCCGTCTATTGGATCCTTGGCGCCACGGCGACCGCAGCTCGACTGGCTTGCGGCAATCCGAAAGGCACTTCCGCAGGAATAGCACAAAGCTATCCGACATAGTCCATGTCGTTTCCTTTCAGGCAGTGGGCGTAGTGTCCTGCATCGGCGGGCACTTGACGTCTCCATACGAGCAGAAGACGCAGCAGTCGCCGGGCTTGGGCCGCAAGAGCGCGTGGCAGCCACGGCATTCGTGGAAGAACAGGCAGGCGTCGGTCGGCATGGTCAAGCGCTCGGCAAAGCCGCAGTGCGGACAGGTCAGCGTGGATTCGACGATCGGTTGCATCTGTCCGCGCCTCGGATCAAATCGAGGTGGTGGCCCCGACCAGCCACGCCGGCGCCGCTTGCAGGATCCACGCCTCGGAAAGCTTGTCGGCACCCGATAGGATCAGGGCGCCGAGTCCCAGCATGATGCCGCCCTGGGCCTGCTTGCCCAAATGCCCGGCGGCGAGCAGCTTGCCGCGCATCCTGACCATCGCCTGGCGGGACATTAGGCCCAGCGCGATCAAAGGGACCCCCGCACCGACGCCGAACAACGCCACCAGTCGGCGTGAATCCAGACCAGCACCGGTTCACCCTGCTTTTGCAGGCCGTCGAAGGCAGCTTGGTCGAAAGACTGGCCGCCGGCAAAGGCGGTAGCGGCGACGAGCAACGGCAACAGCGGCAGCGAACGCAAGAACTTCAGCACGGGACGTCTCCTCGAGAAAGTGGGGTTCCAACCCTTGGTCGCCGGAGGCCACCGATTTCTTACATGGAATTGCTTTGGTCCGTTTTCGGATTGCCGGCCGGATGGTGGCGCACCGCCGTGCGGAGGAAGCCGATCTGCTTCCTGTAATTGTGGCAGCCGGAGCACATCGAAAGGTGCAGCGTGAGCTGCATACGCTCCATCACGCCAAGTTCGCGCTCCTGCGCTTCGGACAACAGGCGGGTGACGGTCTTGCACTTCAGCATGATTGGGCTCCCGGCGCAAACCATGTCTTCTCCAGGCAGCGGCGCAGGCCGTTGCGCGCGCGATGGAGGATGACATGGCAGTTGCTCGTGTTGATCTTGAGCTCGGCGCAGATTTCCGCGGTGTCGAACTCGAGGAATTCGCGCATCATGAAGACGCGCGCGGTGTTCTCCGGCAGATGCTCGAGGCAGGCGTCGAACACGGCCCAGAACTGTTGCTGGTGCAGCGCCTCTTCGGGGTCGCCCCAGTCGCGTGGCCTGCCCTCCGGCCGCCAATGGTCGCCGCGTCCGAAGAGCGCGTCGAAGGCCTCGTCGAGTTGCTCGTCCTCCGCTGCCAGAGCGGAGAGATTGCAGGTCCGGCTGCGACTGCGGATCGCGTCGACGATCTTGTTGCGCAGGATGCCGAACACCCAGGTCTTGATGGCCGCGCGGCCGGCATAGCCCTGCGCGCCGTCGAGTGCGGCGATGATTGCGTCCTGCACCATGTCTTCGGCCATCTGGTCGTCGCGCAACTGGAGCGCAGCGAAGCGCAGCATGTCGCTGCGCAGTGCCTTGAAGCTCTCATCGTCGAAACTCAATGCTGCTTGGCTCACGAGACTTCCTTTCAGCGGCCGTTCTCCCCGAGAGACGTGCGAATCGTCCGGGTGCGCGCGATATTCGCGTCCCGGTCACAACAAGCGGAATCCCCAATGCGCGATCGCCGCGATGACGCCGACCACGACGATCACCGCCATCATCTTCTCGTGAACACACATTCCCTTGGCGTGCGAGCATTCGCCGTTCATTTTGCACATCATCGACATATTGTCCTCCTTCGACTGTAAATGGGCCAAGCCGGAGCGGCTTGCATCCATTGGTCGTGCGGACGCGGCATATTGCCGGTCGTGGCGCAGCTACCACGTGCCGCGGTACTTCTTCGTCAGCCAACTGTCGATCGAGAGTCGACCCGGGCCATGAACCAGCGTGACCAGCAGCAGCGTACCCCACAGCAGGTGATCCTGTAGACCCAGATCCGAGATGTCGGGGAAAGAAGTCGCAGCCACCAGGTTGACCACCGACAGGCCTGCAGCGCCGAAGCGACCGGCGAGGCCAAAGACCAGCAGGACAGGTAAGCCCAGTTCGCCTGCAGCACCCATTACGGCGGCGGCATGGGGCGGTAGGAGGGGCACGTGGTACTCGTTCTCGAACAGGATTTGGGTCGTGTCCCAGTCGGAAATCTTCAGCCAACCGGAGCGCAGGAAGACGCTGGCGACGTAGAGACGAATGCCGAGATCGAAGAGCGGCGCAATCCATGCATCGAGAAGCGCCGTCGTCCGATGAGCCAGCTTAGCCGCAGGACTGGCCATCAACTGGTCCATGAGACGTCCAGGCGTGCTCACGGCAATGCTCCGGACCACGCCCGAACCAGGATCCCAGTGGCAACGAAGCGGCCGAGCACCGCGGTGAGATCGAAGACTCCGTCAGCCGCCACGGCAGAGGAAACGGCCGCTTCGAGGCAGTCGCCGTTGGCGAGGGCGTCGAGGAATGCCGCTTCTCCCTCTGCCAAAGTCTCCACATGGACCAGGCCCTCGCGGCGCAGGACCAGCAGCCGGGCGCCTTGGGAGAAATCGACGGCCATGTCCCCCGCATAGCCATCGGCGTTGACGCGCCAGATGTCGGCCAGAGGCCATGGCGAGTCCAGTCGTGCCGCGGCCGGGGCTACGCCAAAGCGCAGAACTCCATACTTCTCCGGCGCGCAGCTGGCCAGGGCGGAAAGATCGACAACGGCTTCGCTGGCGTAATAGACCTTCTGCACGCGCCACTCCAGCCGCGCGACATCCGAAAGGTAGCCCAGACCGCGGGCGTGTGGCCATGAGGCGACAAACCCGGCGAATTCGCCGCCGTACTCGTTGAGGTCGCCGCTCGAACTCGGGTGGGCGCGAACATAGGCCCGCGCCATCTCACGGAAGAACGCCAGGCCGACGATCTTCGACACCACCGGGTAGGTTGCGGCCAGGGCGCCGACGAGATTGCCGAAGACGCTGCGGCGGTAGGCGGCGATGCGTCGGCGGCCCTCGTCTCCGGATTCGACCAGGCAATCGATCAGGCCGTCCTCCGCCTCGGCACCGAAGACCAAGCCGTCATAGAAGCGCGATTGCAATTCAGGCAGCGCGAGCATGGCATGCCTCCCGTGTTGCGGCCAGCAGGCGCTCGGCCTTGTCCGCCTCGGTCACCAGCGTTTCCAGGGCGGGAATGTCGTTGTCCCATTCGATCAGCGTCGCCACCGGACCAAAGCGGGCCAGCGCGTTGGCGTAGAGTTGCCACACCGGCTCATGCACCGGCCGGGAATGGGTGTCCACCAGCAAACCGT
>DAIDAU010000103.1 GCA_027310465.1 Rhodocyclaceae bacterium | reverse complement strand
CCGAGCATCATGGTGATCCAGGCGGCGAAGAAGCCGATCATCTCCTTCAGATCGAGCGCCGGTCAGAACTCGAACTTGCCGGCCTGCGCCGCGTGTTCGACCACGGCGCCGACGCCGCCGACCATGCCGCTGACCTCCCCGCCGATGTACAGCATGCCGATGACGATGATGATCATCTGCAGGAAGTCGGTGATCGCCACCGCCCACATGCCGCCGAACAGCGTGTAGACGAGGATGGTGGTGGAGCCGATCCACATGCCGGCGAGCTTGCTGATCTCGCCGCCGGAGACGACGTTGAAGACGAGGCCCAGCGCGGTGATCTGCGCGCCGACCCAGCCCAGATACGAGATCACGATCGCCAGGGTGGTCAGCACCTCGACGCTGCGGCCGAAGCGCTTCTTGTAGAAGTCGCCGATGGTCAGCAGGTTCATGCGGTAGAGCGGCGCGGCGAAGAACAGGCCGACGAGGATCAGGCACAGCGAGGAGCCGAAGGGGTCCGCAACCACGCCGTGCAGGCCTTCCTTGAGGAAGGTGGCGGGGATGCCGAGCACGGTCTCCGAACCGAACCAGGTCGCGAACACGGTCGCCGTCACCATGTAGAACGGCAGGTGGCGGCCGGCGACGGCGAAGTCCTTGGTGTTGTGCACGCGCGTCGCGGCATAGAGGCCGATGCCGACCGAGATGACCCAGTAGATGATGACGAACCAGAGCAGCATGGCGAGTCCTGCCGCGGCTTTTGGGAAGGGGCGGATTATACCGGCCGTGCTTGCCGGAAAGCGCGCGGCGGCGCAGGCGGACGCGTTCCTGATACCCTGTGGTTTCCCATACGGAGAAGCCCCAAATGGCAAGACGCCTTTACGGCGCGGCGATCAACGTCTTCGGCGCCCGACGCTGGCGCATCCGCCTCACGCTCTGGCTGGCCGCGGCCGCGGCCGGCCTCGTCACGGTCGGGTTCACGCTGCTGTCCGACCTCGCCCAGGAGCTGTTCCATCGTATTTGGAGCCAGGCCAGCTGGGCGCCGTTCGTGCTGACGCCGGCCGTCGGCATGTTCATCGTCTGGGCGACGACGCACTGGCTGCCGGGGACGCAGGGCAGCGGCATTCCGCAGGTGATCGCGGCGGCGCGCCTGGCGACGCACGGGGCGGTTAGCCCGCGGCTGGTGTCGCTGCGCGTGGCGTTCGGCAAGATCGGCCTGGTCGCCTGCGGCCTGTTCGGCGGCTTCTCGATCGGCCGCGAAGGGCCGTCGGTGCAGGTCGCGGCATCCATCGTCGACAGTGCGCGCCGCTTCCTGCCGCATCGCCACGTGCGCGCCATCAGCCGCGCCGACCTGATCCTGGCCGGCGGCGCGGCGGGCGTGGCGGCGGCCTTCAACACGCCGCTCGCCGGCGTCATGTTCGCCATCGAGGAACTCGGGCGGCGCCACGGCGAAGGCGGCGGCAGCGGGATTCTCATCATGACGGTGATCCTCGCGGGCCTCGTCGCCATCGGCCTGCAGGGCAACTACACCTACTTCGGCCATCTCGACGTCGCGGCGGTGGCGCGCGGCATCGCCCTGCCCGTGATCGTCTGCGGGCTCGGCTGCGGCGCGCTGGGCGCCCTCTTCAGCCGGCTGCTGCTGGCGCCGTCGCGCTATCCGCACTGGCTGCCGTGGCGGGTCCGCGCCGCGCGGCCGGTGGCCTTCGCCGGTGCCTGCGGACTGCTGGTGGCGGCGATCGGCGCGGCGACCGGCGGCTACAGCTTCGGCAGCGGCTATGCGGTGACGGCGAGCGCGATCGCCGGGCAGTCGACGCTCGAGTGGTGGGCGCCGGTCGCGAAGTTCGCGGCGACGGTCGTCAGCTATTTCAGCGGCATCCCCGGCGGCATCTTCGCGCCCTCGCTGGCGATCGGCGCGGCCTGCGGCTTCGACCTGGCGCCGCTGATGGCGGGCTTCGCCAACACCCATCAGGTCGTCGCGCTGTGCATGGCGGCGTTCCTCGCGGCCGCGACGCAGGCGCCGATCACGGCGGCGATCATCGTCATGGAGATGGTGGACGGCCACGGCATGGTGCTGAGCCTGATGGCCGTGGCGCTGATCGCCAAGGCGGTCAGCGAGTTCTTCGGGCCCGAGCTGTACCAGCAGATGGCGCTGGGCTTCGCCGCAACGGCCGCGCACGAAACTGCGGTCAAGCCGCAGCCGGCCGCCGCGAAGTCCTAGCTGCCGGCGAGCAGGAACAGCACCAGCGCGCCCATCAGCAGCGCGAGGGTCATCAGCCAGTGCTTCTGCTTCGCCTGCTCGGCGCGCAGCGCGGCGAGTTCGGCGATCAGGCGCGGCGCGTCGTCGCGCTCGAGCGCGCGATGCACGAGGCGCGGCAGTTCCGGCAGCGTCCGCGCCCAGAACGGCGCCTCGCGCTTGGCGTTGCGGATGAGCCCGCGCCAGCCGAGCTGGCCCGTCATCCAGCGTTCGAGGAAAGGCTTCGCGGTCTGCCAGAGATCAAGGTCGGGATCGAGCTGGCGGCCGAGGCCTTCGATGTTGAGCAGCGTCTTCTGCAGCAGCACGAGCTGCGGCTGGATTTCGACGTTGAACTGGCGCGAGGTCTGGAACAGCCGCAGCAGCACCTTGCCGAACGATATCTCGCGCAGCGGCCGGTCGAAGATCGGCTCGCAGACGGCCCGCACTGCCGCCTCGAGCTCGTCGACGCGCGTCTCGGGCGGCGCCCAGCCGGACTCGATGTGCGCTTCGGCGACGCGCTTGTAGTCGCGCTGGAAGAAGGCGAGGAAGTTGATCGCGAGGTAGCGCTGGTCCACTTCGGAGAGCGTGCCGACGATGCCGAAGTCGAGCGCGATGTAGCGCCCTCGCGTGTCCCCCGCCGTCGACACGAAGATGTTGCCCGGGTGCATGTCGGCGTGAAAGAAGGCGTCGCGGAACACCTGCGTGAAGAAGATCTCGACGCCGGCGCGCGACAGTTCCTTGAGGTTGACGCCGGCTTCGAGCAGCCTCTCGGTCTGGCTGATCGGGATGCCGCTCATGCGCTCCATCACCATCACCGAGGTCGAGCACCAGTCCCAATGGACTTCCGGCACCAGCAGCAGCTTCGAGTCCTTGAAGTTGCGGCGCAGCTGCGAGCAGTTGGCCGCCTCGCGCATGAGGTCGAGCTCGTTGGCGAGGTGCTTCTGGAATTCGCCGACGACTTCGCGCGGCTTGAGCCGCTTGCCGTCGGACCACAGCCGCTCGAGCAGGCCGGCGAAGGTGTCGAGCAGCGCGAGGTCGTGGCGGATCACCGGCTCGATGCCGGGCCGCAGGATCTTCACCGCGACTTCGCGGCCGTCGGGCAGCGTGGCGAAATGGACCTGCGCCACCGAGGCGGAAGCGACCGGCTCGCGCGAGAAGCTCGCGAACACCTGATCGACCGGCTTGCCGAAGACCCGCTCGATCTCGCCGACGGCGAGCTCGGAGGCGAAGGGCGGCACCTGGTCCTGCAGCTTCGCCAGTTCCTCGGCGATGTCGAGCGGCAGCAGGTCGGCGCGCGTGCTGAGCACCTGGCCGAACTTGACGAAGATCGACCCGAGCGCTTCGAGGAACAGGCGCAGGCGCACCGCCCGAGGCGCCGACAGGTCGCGCCAGAAGAACAGCGTGTCGGCGAGCGGCTTGAGCCACCTCAGCCGCCCGGTCGGCTCGTGCTCGAGGATCAGCTCGTCCAGCCCGTAAGTGAGGGCGACGCGGACGATTTTGGCGAGGCGGAAAAGGCGCACGATATCCCGAACGAAAAGGGCGAACTCTACCGCCTTATGCCGATGGCCGAAAGCCCCGGAGCGGCCGCAGGGAGGTCGGCAGGCGGGCGAACCGTTCAAGCGCGTGCTCAACGATGCATTGCGCGAGGAGCTGCGCCGGCCACGCAAGGCGTCGGCCGATGAAGCTGGATTTCGAACTTCTACCATATCGCTGCCGCGTGCGTCTGATTCCGCGGCGCGGCCGATTCCTGTATAAACGAACCAGAATATCCTTCCGGATTTCGCCATGCCGTCCGCCGCTCTTTCGTCGAACTCAACTGCCCCGGCGGCCACCCGCATCGTGTCCGCCTTGCGGGGGCGCGTGCGCGTGCGCGATCCGCGCCTGCGCGAACCGGGACGGCTGGAGCGGCTGCACAGGCGTCTCGCGACCCTCGATGGCGTGCGGGCAATCGAATGCAACGCCAACACGGGCAGCCTGGTGCTGCTGTACGACGCCGCGCGCGTATCGCCGGCACGCCTCGAGGCGGCCGTCGATGCCGCTACGGATGCCGAGCTTGCCGCGCCGCATCCTGCGCGCTCCGGTGCGCCCCGCGTGCGCATCAACCGCGCCGCGAAGCGCACGATGCTGGCGAGCCTCGCGGCTACGCTGGTGCTTGCCGCAATCGGCCGCAAACGCTGGCATGCGCTGAGCGGCGGGCTGTTCGTCGCTGCGCTCGCGGTACACCTGGCAGTGCATCGGCGGCACGTGCTGCGTTAGCGGGACGTCATGCGAGCCCCGCCCAGCAGCGCGCGCAGCAGGATGCCGATGGTGCTGCCGTTATGCAGCACCGAAGACAGTACGGGGCTCAAGCGGCCGAACGCCGCAGCCCCGAGGATGCCGCTGTTGGCCGACAGGGCGAGCCTGAAGTTCGAGCCGATCAGCCGCATCGTCGCGTCGGCGAGTTCCTTGGCATCCGCCACGCGCGCGATGTCGTCTTCGAGCAGGGCGATGTCGGAAGTGAGCCGCGCGATGTCGGCGCCGCGCTGCATGGCGATGCCGACGTGCGCGCCGGCCAGCGCCGGCGCGTCGTTGATGCCGTCGCCGACGAAGGCGATGCGCGCGCCGTGGCGGCTCAGGCGCGCGACAATCTCGGCCTTCTGCTCGGGCAGCAGTTCAGCGTGGCAGCCGTCGAGGCCGATCTGGAGCGCCAGTTCCTCGGCGTGGCGGCGATGCGCGCCGGTCAGCATCAGCACCTGCTTCACGCCGAGCCTGCGCAGGCGCGCCACGGTCGCGCGGCTGTCAGGACGCACGGCGTCCTTGAGCGCCAGTACGCCGAGCAGCCGGCCGTCGTAGCCGATGTAGAGCACGGTCTTGCCGTCGCGGTAGAGCCGCTCGATGCGGGCGCGATGCGCGCCGGCGGCGATGCCTTCGTCCTCCTCGACGAAATGCCGCGATCCGATGACGATGCGCTTGCCGTCGATGACGCTGGCGACGCCGTGGGCGGCGATGAAATGCACTTCCTTGTGATCGAAATGCCGGCTGCCGTCGAGACGCGCCGCCTCGACGACGGCGAGCGCGAGCGGGTGGAAGTAATGCTCCTCGACGGAAGCAGCGAGCGCCAGCAGGTCATGCGGCGTGTAGGACTTGTCGAAGGCGACCGAGTCGGTGACGGCGAGACGGCCCGTCGTCAATGTGCCGGTCTTGTCGAAGACGACGGTATCGACTTCGGCGAGGCGCTCGAGCACGTCGGCGCCCTTGACGAGGATGCCGTTCTTGCCGGCGCGGTACATCGCCGACTTGAAGGCGACCGGCGTCGACAGCTTCAGCGCGCAAGAGAAGTCGGCCTGCAGCACGGCGACCGCGCGCTGCCAGGCGCCCGACAGCAGCCAGGCGCCGCCCGCCAGCCCGAGCACGGCGGGCACCAGGCGGTCGGCCAGCGTCGACGCGCGCAGCTGCGTCTGGCTCTTGGCGGTCAGCGAGCGCTCGACGTAGTCGGCGATGCGCGCCGCGGCGGTGTTGCGGCCGACGTTCTCCGCGTAGATGCGCAGCCGTCCTTCCTCGACCACCGTGCCGGAGAGCGCCGCGGCGCCGCGCGTCTTGCGCACCGAGGCGCTCTCACCGGTCATCGCGGCTTCGTTGACGAGCGCTTCGCCGCCGAGCACGGTGCCGTCGACGGGAATCGTCGCGCCGGCGCCGACGATCACGGTGGCGCCGACCGCCACGGCGCCCGCCTCGACCTGGCGCTCGACGCCTTCCTCCTCGATCCAGACCAGCCCGGTGTCTGGCCGCAGCAGGTGCTTGAGCAGGTCGTCGGAGCGGCGCGCGATCGAATGCTCGAGGTACTCGCCGAGCGCGAGCATGAAGGTCGTGACGTTGGCGGCGGTGTAATCGCGGCGCCCGAGCGAAATGGCGACCGCCAGGGCTTCGAGCACGTGCGAGGTGATGCCCGACTCGCGCAGGTCGGCGAGCGCCTCGTCGAACAGCGGCAGGGCCGTGCCGACGCCGGCGGGAAGGCGCAGCGGCGCCGGCAGCGCGTTGGTCGACAGCAGCAGGGCAGCGCTCGCGGCGAGCGGGGCCAGTTCGCCGCCTGCCTTGCGGCCGGCGCGGCGAGGCGCGGCGCCGAGATCGAGACCGAGCACCGCCTCGCGCAGCGTCGCGGCATCGGTTGTCGCGGCGTCGAAGCGCACGACGAGCGCGCGCGCGGCCGGATTGGCGCGCGCTTCGATCACGCCGGCCAGGTTCTCGACGGCGCGTTCGAGCACGACGGCGTCCGGCGCCGCCCTGCCGGCGAGCCGATAGCGCCAGCGCACGCGGCCGGCGACCTCGTGCACCTTTTCCAGCGCGGTGAAAGCGGTCACCGCCGCTTCAGCAACTCGATCGCCCATGGCAGAAGTTGGCCGGCACGCGGGCGGGAAGTTCCCCGGCTCGCGGCGTTGCCCGCCGCCCCCGATGGGCCTACGCGCCGCCTTGCTCCGCCGCCATCTCGGCGCGGATGTCGGCGAGCTGTTCCTTCATTTCCTCGAAATTGCCGGCGATGCTGCCGTACAGCCGCATGCCGGCCTTCAACAGCTTGCCGCGCAGCGCTTCGTCGCCGAGCACGTAGATCGCTCCGGCGCCGATCAGCGCGCCGAGCAGGAACTGCTCACTGTTGCGCAGGCGCGAGAGGCCCTGCGCGAGGCCGCCGCCGGCGCCGTTCATCGGGCCGGCCTCGTAACCGGCTTTCTTCCAGCGCTTCTTGTCCTTCTTTTTGCCCATCTCGTCTCTCCGTGTTGTCGTTCATCAAGTGCTCCAGGGCCGCGAGCGCTACGGCGCCGCCGGCGAGCGCCGCGACGGCGCCCGTCCAGTCGCGCCGTTGCAGCGATTCGCTGACGATCGCGCCGGCCGCAAGCGCGGTGCCGCCTTGCAGCGCGAGGCGCAGGATGCGGCGGGCTTCTTCCCGCCCGCTTCGCTGCGCGTTGCCGGGCTGCACCGCGGTCAGCAATGCGGTGGCGACGAAGCCGCGCACGAACGCATCGCCGGCCTGCACGCGGATGCGGGCGCGCTTCACGCCTTGCCTTCGGGCTTGTCGGGCGTCGCCGTCTTGCGCGCGCGGCGCGGCGCCGCGGCCTTGGCGGCCGGCTTGCGGCGCGACGGGCGGGCGGCTTTCTTCTTGGTGGCCTTGGCGGCCGGGGCCGTCTCGGCGGCGAAGTGATGGCGGACGGCCTCGGTCGAGCGCTGGATGATCGCCGTGCCGGCGGCGGTGGCGCTGCGCAGGCTCTGCTGCGCCTTTTCGATGCCGGCGCGGGCGCGCTCGCCGCGCAGCACGCCGACGGCTGCGGCGCCGACGGCGAGGCCGGCGGCGAAGGGAAGCAAGGGCAACATCGCGGTTCTCCTTTCGTTCGTGGCAAGAGGTCGCGGGCCGGACACGTCAGGCGTCGCCGATCTCGTCGTAGCGTTCGAGCATCAGGGCGATGAGCGCCGCGGCCGCCGGGCTGTCCCGCTCGCCGAGCAGATCGGGCCACGCGGCGTCGGGGATGACGCGATTATCGTACTCGACGACACACGAACGCGCCAGGGCGTTGAACTGGATTTCCTGCACTCCGCGCAGGCCCTTTGCCGCGGCGCGCAGGCGTTCCAGGCCGACGGCGCGCATGGTTTCGTCATCGACGGCGGCGCCGTCGAGCTTGACGCGTATGCGCCCGGCGATCTGGTGCGCGATGTGCAGGTGCGGTGCTAGGCGCCGGATGACGCGCCACGCGTCTTCATGCGTCGGACCGTGACGATGGGAGGGGGATGACGTTCGCTTCACGTTCCGGAAAATAACCGTTCGTCGGGCCCGTCCGCAAGCGCAACCTATTGCGCGAGTCGCGACGCCATGGCGTCCGCGCCGCGCTGCGGATCGGCCAGCAATGCCAGTCCGCGCGCGAAACCCGTTACGCCGGATGACTTGACGAAGACGCACGGCTTGCCGAGCTTCTTGCAGACGTCCTTGATGCGCCAGTAGGCGGCGTGGGAAACGCAGGCGGCTTGGCAGACGACGGCGTCGGCGCCGGCGACGATGGCGTCGAGACGATGCAGGCTGTCCTCGATGCCGCCGTCGTGATGGACGAAATCCGCGCCATTCACTTCCGCCAGCCGGCGGTAGCCGTCGACGAGTCCGGTGCGCCCGCCGATGCAAAGCACGCGGCGGCCGGCCAGCTGCCGCTGCGCCGGACAGTCGTGCTCGCCGCAGGCGCCGCGGTCGCACAGGCCGAGGCCCGATTCCAATGCCGCTGCGCTGGCGGCGAGCTCGGCGCGCGTTTCGGCCAGTTCGTCTTCGAGGGTCTCCGCGCGCCGCGCCGCCAAGGCATGGCGCTCCTCCAGCGCTTCGGCGCGGCGGGCCAGGCCTTCGGCGCGCTGCGCGAGCGTTCCGAAGGCGCTATTGGCGCGCCGCGCGGCGTCGATTTCGAACTCGAGGCGGGCAAGCAGCCCGGCGCGCTGCTCGGCGTCGGCCAGGCGCCGCGCCAGCGCGGCGGTTTCGCGGTCGTGGCGGTGCTGCGCTTCGGCAAGCCCGAGGCGCAGGGCGGCGGCTTCGCTGTGCAGCCGCGCGTTGCCCGCCTCGAGTTCGGCGAGGCGCCGGAGGTCGGCGCGCGCGCCGGCGCCGAGCTGATGGGACAGCATGTGGACGTCGCCGTAGATCGCGTGGCCGCCTTCCTCCGACAGGTCGGGATGGCTCCAGGCGGCCCACAGCGCGCCGGCGACGCTGCCGGCGGCGAGCGCCTCGCGCCACAGCGCCGCGACGGCATCCTCGCCCCTGGCTTTCGCGAAGCGCGCCAATGCCGCCGCGTGGCGCTTGTCGAGGAAGCGCTGGAGGCGCTCGGCGAAGTCGCTGCGCTCGTCGCAGCAACCGACGGCGGCCGTGTGCAGCGCGAAATCCGACATCTCTGCGGCGTCGAGGCCGGCGCGCCGCGCCAGTTTGCGCAGCTCGGCGACCGTCACGCAGGTGCCGACCAGCGGACAGTGCCAGCGCGACGGCATCTCCCACAGCTTCCGGCGACGCCGCGGCGTCGCCGGCAGCGCCGGGGCGCTTTCCGGTGGGGCGAAGGCGGCGCCGATCGCCCGCGCGATGGGTTTCATCGCGCAGCGCGTTCCGTCGCCGGTTCGCGGGCTTCGTCGCGGTCGAGGATGTCGACGAGCTCGCGCGCATGGGCGCGCAGGTGCGCGTCGGCCTCCGGGTCGGCGGCGATGCGCTCGAGCAGGATGGCGGCGAGCCGCGCTGCGCGCGGGCAGCCGGTTTCCATATGCTTGGCGAGATGCGCGAGCGCGCCGGCCACCATGCGAGCCGGCGGTTGGTCCGGCAGCGCCGTCGATGCGTCCATGCGATTCCCCTTACCAGACGTAGAACACGAGCATCCAGTTGCCGGCGATCAGCGCCAGCAGCGATGCATGAACGGCCGCCGCCGCCGTCCCGCGCAGGGCGCCCGGCCGTCTGGCGGCGATGAGGCGCACGCCGAGCCAGGCCGACCAGGCGACGCCGCCGGCCAGCAGCGCGCCGCGCAGCGTAGCCAGCCAGCCGAGCGGCAGTCCTTCGGCGCGCAGGTGGGTGGCCGTCATCATCGAGAGGCCGAGGAACAGCCCGACGCCGGCGAGCGGAATCAGCGCCAGCGCCAGCGCGCGCCAGTCGAGGCGCGCGAGCTTCGCCGCCGCGCCGACGCCGAGGCGGATCAGGCCGCCGAGCGCCAGGGCGACGAACGCGATATAGCCGAGGATCAGCGCGCCGTCGAGCCAGGTGAAGACGTCGCCGGTATCCTTGTAATTCGTCAGCAGCCACCACGGCGCGTCGTCGGCGAGCGGCCAGACGACGTCCCGCGCGACCAGCCATTCGGCGGCGGCCTGCTTGGCGCGCACGAACCACGGGTTGACCGTCCACTGGAAGGCGCCGATGGCGACGCCGAGCATGCCGAAGATCAGCAGGAGCGCTTCGGGCGTCGAGGCCGGCCTGGCGTCGAGGATTTCGCGGTTGGGCGCGCGCGCGGCGAGCTCGACGGCGTCGCGGTGGCCGGCGCAGCGGCCGCAGGCATGGCATTGCGAGGCGCCCGTCATGTGCTTGACGTCGAGCAGCGGCGGGCAGTCGACGGCGCCGGTGCGCGCCGGGAAGGCGCTCCAGCGCTCGCGGTCGACGCGGAAATGCAGCGGCGCCAGGCGGGCGAGCAGCGCGAAGACGCCCGACACCGGGCACAGGTAGCGGCACCAGACGCGCTTGCCCTTGCCGTACAGCCAGCCGACGGCGACGGCGGCGACGGTCGAGCCGCCGAGGATCAGCAGCGTGGCCTGCGGGTAGTCGTAGACGCTGACGAGCTGGCCATAGACGGTGGTGAGGATGAAGGCGACCACCGGCCAGCCGCTCCAGCGCAGCCATTTCGGGATGGCGCGGCCGCGGCCGCGGCGGCTGGCGAATTCGGAGAGCGCGCCTTCGGGGCACAGCACGCCGCACCAGACGCGGCCCAACAGCATGGTGGAAACGATCACGAACGGCCACCAGACGCCCCAGAACAGGTATTGCGCGAGCAGCACCAGGCGGTCGTGCCACTCCGCGACGTAGTGCGCCTTGTCCTGCGCCGCCGGCATGCTGCCGTCGGCGGTGCAGGCGCCCGGATCGACGAAGCTCGAGGCCCCGAAGTCGCTCGAGAACAGGCGCGCCTCGGGATTCGGATGCGGCAGGAAAGCGGGCACGACGACCAGCAGAGTGTAGAAGGCGACGATGAACCATTGGATGGCGAGGATCGCGCGGCGATGCGCGGCCATCCAGTCGCCTAGCCGCGCCAGCCGCGTGCTGCGCGGGCGCGGGATGAATTGCAGCGGTAGCGTCTGCGCGTCCATGTCACTTCGCTCCGCTGTCGAGGCGCTTCAAACGCCACAGCACGAAGGCCCAGTAGGCGGCGTAGGCGAACAGCAGCGTCGCCGCCGGCCGCGCGCGGTAGCCGACGAAGTCGGCCAGCAGGCGGCCGGCGCCGTGGCCGTCGTCGAGCAGCTGCGAGCTGTCCCAAACCGGATCGAGCAGCGGCGGCAGCCAGTCCATGCCGATCATGCGGTCGACGCCGTTGGCGAGCAGCGCGCCGGCGATCAGCAGCAGCAGGATCTCGGAGACGCGGAAGAACGCGCGCACGTTGAGGAAGCGCGCGCCGCGCGCCACCAGCCAGCTCGTCGCCAGCGCCAGCGCCAGCCCGGCTGCGGCGGCGCCCATCATGCGGGCGAGATCGCCGCCGGCTTCCATGCCCAGGCCGTAGAGGAAGACCACGGTTTCGGAGCCCTCGCGCGCGATCGCCAGCGCGGCGACGACGCCGATGCCGAGGCTGCCTGCGGTACGCGCCGCCTGCGCCTCGATTTCGCGCTTCATGCTGCGGCCGTGGCGGTGCATCCACAGCACCATCTGCACGATGAGGAGGGCGGCGAACAGCAGCATGCAAAGCTGGAAGACGTCGAGCGAATTGCCGGCGAACTCGCTCTGCACGGCGAAGGTGGCGAAGGCGAGCGCGACGGCCAGCGCGACGCCGCCGGCGACGCCGAGCCACAGGCCGCGGCGCAGCGGCACCGGCGCCGGCTGGCGCGCGATCCAGGCCAGCAGCACGCCGATGACGAGCATGGCTTCGAGGCTTTCGCGCCAGACGACGATGAGCGCGTTGAGCATGGTGGCGGTTTCCTTCCTTACTTGGCGATCAGCATGAGTTGGGCGGTGTCGGCGTGGAACTCGTCGACGAACTTGTAGCTGCCCGGCTTGAGCGGATGGATCACGACGAAGGACCGGGCGCCCGGCGCCAGCACCTTCTCCACGCGCAGGTCCAGGTTCTCGAACTCGGCGGGGCCGGCGCCCGCGTTGCTCAGGGTGAGCTTGATCCTTCTTCCCGCGGGAACTTCCAGCCGGGCGGGATCGATGCGCCCGTTGTTGACGACGACGTCATAGACGGCCGCATCCTCCGCCAGCGCCGCGGCGGGCGCCGCAGCCAGGCCGAGGAGAAGCGCTAAGGCAGACAGCGCACGCATGTTATTTCCCCTTGTCAATACGTGAGTTGCAGCCGCGCGCCGACGATCTTCACCGGCTTGGCGCCCGGGTTGGCCGCAGGATTGCGGATGTACTGGAAGTCCGGCGTGATCTCGAACTTCGGATGCACCAGGAAGCGGTAATAGATTTCCGCCGTCTTCTCCCAGCCCGCGGAGGCGAAGCCGAAGACGGGATTGCCGTTGCCGTCGAGCAAGCCGGCGGACTGGGCGCGGAAGTCCGCGCTCGCCCGGTTGGCGCCGAAGGCGATGCCCACGGCGTCGGCGGCGCGCTTCCAGTAGCTGCCGCCGATCTCGCCGCCCAGGCTGGCGGTGCGGTCGAACGGCAGGCGGTCGCCGCGCGCCGAGCCGTAGCGTCCGAACAGCGTGACCGCATCGTCCACGCGCTGGTCGAAGTTCAGTCCGAAGCCCGTATGCGGGCGGGTCTCTTCCGGCACGAAGGTCGGCGCCTGGCCGTTGCGCCAGATGAAGGCGCGATAGTTGCCTTCGAGGCCCGAGAACAGCAGCTGCTTGGTTTCGGCCTGCGCGATGACGAAGGGGGACTTGAACGGCTCGCTGAAGTTCGCGCTGCGGCCTGCGCCGAAGATGCCCAGGGACGCGCCGTAGCTCCTGGACGGCTTCCTCAGGTCGGCCGAATAGGCCAGCCGCACGCCGGGGGAGAAGCCGAACCCGTCCGCGCCGACGTTGGCCGCCAGCGGGTTGTCGAGCAGGGCGTTATGCACGAAGGAGCTGGCCAGGAACTGGCGCGTCTCGTCGTTGGCCCCCTTGTTCTGGTCGAAGAAGGCGAACGGGTCCATCTTGCCGATATTCACCGTCAGCTTCTCGCGCGACAGCGACTTGACGCCGCCCAGCGGCAGCGGGATGTCGGCCTGGTACCACGCCTGGGCGAGCATCACGGCGCTGGATTCGGGCGGGATGACGGAGCCGAGCTGGAAGGAACTGGCGTTCGGACCGACGAAGGAGGTGAGCCGCTCCGACACCCCCTTGCCCTGCCCGACCCGGAAGTGGCCGAAGAGCTTGCTGTCGATGTTGCCGTAGGCCACGGTGGGCGTGGTCACCGTGATGTCGGCGCGGTAGTTGAGCACGCTGCCCGGGCTGTCGACGCCGCTCATGCGCTGGGCGACGCCCGTGAGGCTGGCCCCGGCGGAAAAGCCGTCCAGCCCTTCGATGATCTTCGCCTGCTTCTGGATGTCGAGGGAGGTGTATTCGGCACCCTTGAGCCGGGCGGTCAACTCGGGCTCCTGCTCGCTGATGGTGTCCCTGTTCAGGGCGTCGTCGATCTGCGCATTGCGGCTTTCCAGGGCCTTGACGCGCTCTTCGACGTTGGCGGCGGCGGGCCGCGCCTTGATCTGGGCTTCCAGTTCCGCGTTGCGTTTCTCGATGCGGTCGAGGCGCTCGGCCATGCGCTTCAGTTCGGCCACGAGGGCGTCCTGGGACGGCGGCGCGGCGTGGAGCGCGCCGGAGCCGAAGGCGACGATCAGGGCCGCCGCGATTTTGCTCAGGCGGTGCGTGCAGGCACGGGCCATCTCAATACCCGCCCTTCTTGCCGATGCCGGCGTAGGTGAATTCCCATTCGACGTCGAAGGGCTTGAACCAGGGCCGCACGCCGGTGGCGCGGTCGGTGTGGCGGCCGAAATACTTGCCCAGGGGATTTTCCTTGGCGATCGGCGGGTAGATCGTGTACTTCACCTTGTACTTGCCCGGCCCCATGAGCTTGACGTTGTCGCCGTAATGGGGACCGTCGCTCGCCACCATGGCCATGAAGTCGCCCTTGACGGTCTCGTTCGTGCCGACCTTTGTGACCTCGTACTTCACCAGCAGGTAGGGAATCCAGAAGCCCTCGGGAAATCCGTTGGAGTTGTTGGACAGGGCGTGGATGTCGGCTTCGAGGTGGATGTCGGATTCCGAAGCCTTGCGCATCATGCCGTCCGGCTCCATCTCGATGGGCTGCAGATAGACGGCGGCAACTTCCATGAGCGCGATGTTGTAAGGCGTGCCGATCGGAAATTCCAGCGCGTGGGCGGCCGAGGCGGCGAACAACGAGACGGTGAAGAAGGCGGCAGCGGCCGCTTGGGTGATGCGTGACATGGGACCTCCGTAGGGTATGAACGTATCAAATAAGAATGATTCGCATTATCCAGGACGCAATCCGGATGTCAACACCTCCGGGAGCGGCCGGCCGGAAAGGGCCGACGCGGCACGGCGTATAATCAGCCGCTTAACGACTTTCCCGATTTCCATGAGTTTCGAACCCAAGGCGCACCTGGCCGGCCTGCTGCGGGCGGCGGCGGATTCCGTCGCTCCCGGCACGGCGGCCGACATCCACATCGAGCGGCCGAAGCAGGCCGCCCACGGCGATTTCGCCTGCAACCTGGCGATGCAGCTGGCGCGGGCGCTGAAGGAAAACCCGCGCAAGATCGCCGAGCGCCTGGTGCATGAGCTGCCGGTATCGACCTGGGTCGAGAAGGTCGAGATTGCCGGCGCCGGCTTCATCAACTTCACGCTGGTGCCGGCCGCCAAGACGCAGGCGGTGAAGAACGCGCTGGCCGAAGGCGGCGATTACGGCAAGGGCACGGCGCCGGTCGGCTGCAAGCGGATCCAGGTGGAGTTCGTCTCGGCCAACCCGACGGGTCCGCTGCACGTCGGCCACGGCCGCGGCGCGGCTTACGGCGCCAGCCTGGCGTCGCTGCTGGCCTTTGCCGGCTACGAGGTCTGCCGCGAGTACTACGTGAACGACGCCGGCCGCCAGATGGACATCCTCGCGGTGTCGACCTGGCTGCGCTACCTCGAACTCTTCGGCGAACGGGTGCCGTTTCCGCCCAACGCCTATCAAGGCGCCTACGTGCGCGACATGGCCGAGCAGGTGAAGGCCGCGCACGCCGACCGCTACGTGCATCCGGCCGCCGCCGTGCTGGCCTGCGTGCCGCCCGCGCCGGCGCCGCACGAGGAAGGCGCCTACACCAAGGAAGAGAAGGACCAGCTCGAGGAGCATCTCGACGGCCTGATCCGCGCCGCGAAGGATCTGCTCGGCGAGGAATGGGCCTACGTCCATCAGCACGCGCTCGCGGAGCAGCTCGCCGATTGCCGCGAGGACCTCGAACAGTACGGCGTGCATTTCGACTGCTGGTTCTCGGAGCGCAGTCTCTACGACACCGGCATGGTCGCCAAGGCCGTGGCCGAGCTGGAGAAGCGCGGCCACATCTACGTGCAGGACGGCGCCAGGTGGTTTCGCTCGACGGAGTTCGGCGACGAGAAGGATCGCGTGGTCCAGCGCGACAACGGTCTCTACACCTACTTCGCCTCCGACATCGCCTACCACGCCAACAAGTTCGAGCGCGGCTTCGACAAGGTGCTCGACGTCTGGGGCGCGGACCACCACGGCTACATCGCGCGCGTCAAGGGCGCGCTGCGCGCGCTCGAACTCGATGCCGACAAGCTCGACATCGCGCTGGTGCAGTTCGTCAGCCTGTTCCGCGACGGCGAGAAGGTGTCGATGTCCACGCGCTCCGGCGACTTCGTCACCTTGCGCGAGCTGCGCGAGGAAGTCGGCAACGACGCCTGCCGCTTCTTCTACCTGCTGCGCAAGTGCGACCAGGCGCTCGATTTCGACCTGACCCTGGCGAAGAGCGAGAGCAGCGACAACCCCGTCTATTACGTGCAGTACGCCCACGCGCGCATCTGCTCGGTGCTGGCGCAATGGGGCGGCGACGCCGCCGCGCTCGTGTCGGCCGACCTCGCGCCGCTGGCCGGCGAAAAGGAGCTCGCGTTGTGCGCGCGCATCGCGGCGTTTCCGGCTACCATCGCCGGCGCCGCGCAGGAATACGCGCCGCACACCATCGGGTTCTACCTGCGCGACCTGGCGGCCGAATTCCACGGCTGGTACAACGCCGAGCGCCTGCTGGTCGAGGACGACGGCGTCAAGCGTGCGCGCCTGGCCCTCGCGCTGGCGGTGCGCCAGGTGCTGAAGAACGGATTGAGGATTCTCGGCGTATCGGCGCCGGAAAGCATGTGACATGAAGAAATTCCAACCCCGGCAACCGGCATCCCGCAAAGCGGGCGGACGCAGGAGCGGCGGCAGCACGCTGCTCGGCATGTTCATCGGCCTGGTGATCGGCGTGCTGATCGCCTCCGGCGTCGTCTGGTACTTCAACAAGGCGCCGCTGCCCTTCCAGGACAAGGCGAATCGCGCCGAGAAGCCGGTCGACAAGACAGCGGCCGCCAAGACCCCCGAGTTGCTGCCGGGCAAGCCGGGCGACAAGGTCAATGAAAAGCCGCGCTTCGAGTTCTACAAGATCCTGCCGGGCGGGCAGGAAGCGACACCCGGCCCCGCCGCCCCGGCGGCTCCGGCCGCTTCCGCTCCGGCGGCGGCGCCCGCGCCCGCTGCGCCGGCTGCCGAAGCCGCGCCGGGCGAACTCTTCTACCTCCAGGCCGGCGCCTTCCAGAAAGCCGCGGACGCCGACAACCTGAAGGCCAAGCTGTCGCTGCTGGGCGTCGACGTCGGCGTGCAGGAAGTCGCGGTGCCGGACAAGGGAACGATGTATCGCGTGCGCGTCGGCCCCTACGCCAAGCCCGAGGAAATGAACCGCGTGCGGAACCAGCTGGCGCAAAACGGCATCCAAGCGACGGTCGTCAAGACGACTCAAAAGAACTAACGAACCTTTACGGAGCTCCCCATGCGCAAGCTATTCGCATCGATCGGCGTTGTCTGCCTCCTTGCTGCCGGACTCGCCTTCGCCCAGGACCCGCGCGAAGGCGTCGACTACACGGTGCTGAATCCGCCGCAGCCGACCGAGCGCGGCAAGATCGAAGTCACCGAGTTCTTCTCCTACATGTGCCCGCACTGCGCCCATTTCGAGCCGGTGCTGGCGCCGTGGGCGAAGAAGCTGCCGAAGGACGTTTCCTTCCAGCGCATCCCCGTCGTATACCGTCCGCAGTGGGAGGCGCCGGCAAGGCTGTACTACACGCTGGAAGCGCTGAACGAGGTCGATCGCCTGCACGGCGCGGTGTTCAACGCGATCCACGTCGAGGGCGGCAATCTGACGACGGATGCCGGCGTGGCGGAGTGGACCGCGAAGAAGGGACTCGACCCCAGGAAGTTCAGCGACGTCTACAACTCCTTCACGCTGCAGAGCAAGCTGCAGCGCGCCAGGCAGGCGACGGCGGCCTACCATATCGACAGCGTGCCGTCGATCGTCGTGGCCGGGAAGTACAAGGCGCCGACCGAAACCTTCACCGGAACGCACGAGGACCTGCTGAAGATCGTCGATGCGCTGATCGCCAAGGCGCGCCGCGAAAAGCGGTAAGCCGCCGATGGCCGCAGGAGAAATGCGCGGGCCGGCCCCGCGCATTTTCTTGACCGGCGCATCGAGTGGCCTCGGCGCTGCGCTGGCGCGGTACTATGCGGCGCGCGGCGCGATCCTCGGGCTCGCCGCGCGCAGCGAGGAGAAGCTGCGCGGCGTCGCCGCTTCCCTTCCGGGCCGCCATTCGATCCACGTCGTCGACGTCGCCGATGCGGGGGCGATGGCGGCCGCTGCGGCGGACTTCATGTCGCGCGCCGGCGTGCCGGATATCGTCATCGCCAACGCCGGCGTCAGCGTCGGCACGCTAACCGCGGAGGCGGCCGACCTGCCGGTGTTCAGGCGCGTCGTCGAGGTCAACCTGATCGGCATGGTGCACACGTTCGCGCCGTTCATCGCCGCGATGACAAGCGCCGGGCACGGCACGCTGGCCGGCGTCGCCTCGGTCGCGGGAATCCGCGGCCTGCCGGGTTCGGGCGCCTACAGCGCGTCGAAGGCGGCGGCGATCTCCTATCTCGAGAGCCTGCGCGGCGACCTGCGCGGCACCGGTCTCAAGGTCGTCACGCTCGCGCCCGGCTACATCGAGACGCCGCTCACGGCGGGCAATCCCTATCCGATGCCGTTCATCCTGCCGGCCGACACGGCGGCGCGGCGCCTGGCGCGCGTCATCGACGCCGGCCGCTCCTACGCCGTCGTCCCGTGGCAGATGGCGATCGTCGCCAAGCTGCTGCGCCTGCTGCCGAATCCGCTGTTCGACTTCGTCTTCTCCCGCGCCGGCCGCAAGCCACGACTAAAGCAATAGACGCGTTGGCGACGCGTTGCGCTCGGGCGAAATCCCTAGTAGCGTTTAGCCCTGCCGGTTCATGACGAACGTGAGCCGGCGATGCCATCGCATCGCTTGGAGTGGCCTTGATGTCGCCTGCCCAGCCTGAAGCCGCCGCCTCGCCGGCGACGATCCTGATCGTCGACGACGGTGCCGAGAATCTCGAAGTGCTCGGCGAACTGCTGCGTCCGGCGTATCGCGTGCGCGTCGCCAATGCCGGCGAACGCGCACTGCAGATCGCGGCGAGCGATCCCAAGCCCGACCTCGTCCTGCTCGACGTCATGATGCCCGGCATGGACGGCTACGCCGTGCTCGCGCGCCTGCGCGAGGCGCCCGCCACGCGCGACATCCCGGTGATCTTCATCACGGCGATGGACGCCCCGGAGGACGAGCGCAAGGGTCTCGAGCTGGGCGCCGTCGACTACATCACCAAGCCGCTGCGCCCCCCGATCGTCCTCGCGCGCGTGCGTACGCAGCTCGAGCTCAAGCGCGCGCGCGACGCGCTGCGCGAACGCAACCGCGCGCTCGAAGCCGAGGTGGCGCGCCGCGTCGCCGAGAATCTCGCCCAGCGCGAGGAAAGCGACCGCGCCCGCGCCTGGCTGGCGCACCAGCGCGAACTGATCCTGGCATCGACGGCCGAGGGCGTCTACGGCGTCGACACCACGGGCGTCATCAATTTCGCGAACCCGGCCGCCGCCGCGATGCTGGGCTACAAGCGCGAGGAGCTGCTCGGCCGCGACGCGCATGCCGTCGTGCACCCGGTGCGGGAGGACGGCGCCGTCTGCGACGTGGATCGCTGCCCGGCGCAGCTGTCGGCGGCGCGCGGCATCGTCGTGCAGCGCCGGGAAGAGAAGTTCTGGCGCAAGGACGGCAGCGCGCTGCCGGTCGAGTATTCGAGCATGCCGATCGTCGAGGACGGCAGGCTGCTCGGCGCGGTCGTGACCTTTCTCGACGTCAGCGAACGCAAGCGCTACCTGGAGCAGATCGAACGCAAGTCCAACTTCGACGACGTCACCGGCCTGCCCAACCGCAACCTGCTCACCGACCGCCTCAACCACGCGATGCAGCACGCCCAGCGCAAGAACACCCTGCTGGCCGTGCTGGTGCTGAACCTCGACCGCTTCAAGGCGATCAACGACAGCCTCGGGCGCGCCGCCGGCGACCAGGTGCTGCGCAACGTGGCCGAACGGCTGAGCCACCTGATCCGCAAGACCGACACCTTCGCGCGCATCGAGGGCGACGAATTCGTCGCCGTGGCGGAGGACGTCGACGGCGCCATCGGCAACCGCCTGGCGCAGCCGATCCTGGAAAAACTGGCGCAGCCCTTCACTCTCCAGGGCCGCGAGTTCTTCCTCGCCGCCAGCATCGGCATCGCGCTGTTCCCGAAGGACGGCGGCGACGCCGAAACCTTGCTGGGCAACGCCACCGCCGCGATGTACCAGGCCAAATCGGAAGGCGGCGACCGCTTCCGCTTCTTCGCCGCGGAGATGAACGCGCGCTCGCTCAACCGGCTCGAGCTGGAAAACGGCCTGCGCCGCGCCCTCGAACGCGGCGAATTCGTGCTGCATTACCAGCCGCAGGTGAACCTGCGCAACGGCGAGATCATCGGCGTGGAGGCGCTGGTGCGCTGGCAGCACCCCGAGCGCGGCCTGGTGGCGCCGGCCGAATTCATCCCGCTGGCGGAGGAAACCGGCCTCATCGTGCCGCTCGGCGAATGGGTGCTGCGCTCCGCTTGTTCGCAGAACAAGGCCTGGCAGGACGCGGGATTGCCGCCGGTCACCATGGCGGTCAATCTCTCGGCGCGGCAGCTCGCTGCGCAGAACGTCGTCCAGTTCGCCGGCAAGGTGCTGCGCGAAACCGGCCTCGATCCGATGTATCTCGAGCTCGAGCTGACCGAGAGCGCGGTGATGGCAGATGCCGACGCCTTCATCCACGCCACCGAGAGCCTCAAGGGGCTGTCAATCACGCTGACCATCGACGACTTCGGCACCGGCTTCTCCTCGCTCAGCTATCTCAAGCGCTTCGCCATCGACCGCCTCAAGATCGACCAGTCCTTCGTGCGCGACGTGACGCACGATCCCAACAGCGCGGCGATCGCGCTGGCGATCATTTCGCTGTCGCACAACCTCAAGCTGTCGGCGCTGGCCGAGGGCGTCGAAACCGAGGCGCAACTGCGCTTCCTGCGCGCGCGCGACTGCGACGAGATGCAGGGCTACTACTTCAGCAAGCCCTTGCCGGCGGCGGAGGTGGAGCAGATGCTGCGCAGCGGCCGGCGCCTCGAGTTCCCGCCCGGCGACGACTTGCCGCGGCGCACCCTGCTGCTGGTGGACGACGACGCCGGCGTCCTGGCGTCGTTGAAGCGCCTGTTCCGGCGCGAAGGCTACACGCTGCTCACCGCCGCGGACGGCGTCGAAGGCCTCGACCTGCTCGCCGGACACGGCGCCGGCGTCGTCGTCTCGGACGCGCGCATGCCGCGCATGGAAGGCGCGGAATTCCTCGGCAAGGTGCGCGAAATCTATCCGGATACCGTGCGCATCATGCTGTCGGGCTACACCGATCTCGCCGCCGTCACCGACGCCGTCAATCGCGGCGAGATCTTCAAGTTCCTCACCAAGCCGTGGGCCGACGAGGAACTGCTGGAAGTCGTGCGCGACGCCTTCCGCCTCTACGAGGGCCGCGGCCAGCGCTGGTGGGAGACGACGTCGGGCCGTCGCGGAGCGCCGCCGGCCGCAGCGAGCGAGTAGATGCAGCTTTCCAATCCTGCCCCACGC
>DAIDAU010000029.1 GCA_027310465.1 Rhodocyclaceae bacterium | reverse complement strand
GTGTGCGCGACGGCGTTGCGCACCAGGTTGTCGACGACGATGGAGAACAGCGCCGGCGCCACCTCGAGCCGGACCGGCCCGTCGATGTTCACCTCGATGACGCTGTGGCGCTTCTCGGCCTGGGCGCGATGGCGCTCGACGGCGGCGAGCACCAGCGGCGCGCATTCGCAGGGCTCCTCGACCGGCGCGCTCTCCTCGCGCGCCAGATGCAGCAGCGCCGTCGCGAGCGCCGACATCTCGCCGGCCGCGCGCTCGATGCGCGCCACGCGCTGCGCCTGCGCAGCGCCCAGCGTCTTGTCCTCGGCCAGCACCTCGGCCGCGCCGCGGATCACCGCCAGCGGCGTGCGCAGCTCGTGGCTGGCATCGGCGGCGAAGGCGCGCTCGCGTTCCACGAAGGCGCCGAGCCGCTCGAAGTAGCGGTCGAAGGCGTGGCGCAGCTCGCCGATCTCGTCGTTCGGCTGGCCGGGCAGCGACAGCCGCGGCGGATTGTCGGAAGGCGCGCCGGACACCGCCTGCGCAAGCTCGCTGACCGGCGCGATCACCCGTCCCGCCAGCCAGCGGCCGCCCGCCGCGGCGAGCAGCGTCATCAGCAGCGCGCCGCCGCCGAGATACAGCAGGAAGCGGCGCTCGCGCTGGCGCTGGCCCTCTTCGCTGAACAGCAGCGTGTAGCGCTCGCCGTCGTGCTCGGCGATGGCGACGCGGTACGGCACGCCGTCGAGCGTCAACTCGTGGCGCCCGGGCGGCAGGCCGCGCAGCGGCTCGGGAATGTCGGCCGCCGCATCCCCCGCTGCACCGACGTAACCGCGCAGGCTGGCCGTATCGGGCGGCAGCGAGCGCGGATTGCGCGCGCGCCGCGCCATGTAGTCGTCGAGTTCGGCGGCGAGCGTCTGGTCGATCAGGCGCTGCGAGACATCGTGCGCCGCGAACCAGATGCCGGCGGCGAACAGCAGGGAAAGGAGCGCGCCGAGAGCGGCGAAGTAGAAGGCGACACGGAACCGGAGGCTGTGGCGCCGGAGCATGTCAGCAAAAACCGACGAATGAGATCGTGCCTTTGACCCGCCGAGGGCGACGGGTGGTCGTCGCCGCTTCGTGTCCCCCGGCGCAGAAGATCGAGAGGCCTGCGCCTCCTCCTTTACCTACGCGTCGACGACCACCCATCACCCTCGGCTCGACGCTGTGCCGTTCTGGTCGGAAATGGCACGGCGGTTCCGCTCGGGCTGATGGGGTACCCTGCTGCGCGTAGGTAAAGGAGGAGGCGGACGCCTTATCGCTCTTGTCCGCCGGGGGACACGGAGCGCAGCAGGGTACCCCATCAGCCCGAGCGCGCACGGCATCACGCGACCGGCCTCCTAGCCAAGCCCAAGCGCGCACGGCATCACGCGACCGGCCTCCTAGCCAAGCCCAAGCGCGCACGGCATCACGCGACCGGCCTCCTAGCCAAGCCCAAGCGCGCACGCCATCACGCGACCGGCCCCCTAACCCGGCCCGAGCGCGCAAGGTCAACCCGCCTCGGTAATCTGCCACCCCAGTCCCCGCAGCGTCTTCAGCAGCGGCTTCCCGAACGGCTTGTCGATGGCGTTGCGCAGCACGTGCATGTGGGCGCGCAGGGCGTCGCTGTCGGGCGGGGCATCGCCCCACACGGCGCGAACCAGGTCGTCGCGCGACAGCACGCGCGGGCTGGCGCGCATCAGCGATTCGAGCAGGCGCAGGGGGATCGGCGGCAGCGAGATCGGGGTGCCGGCGCGCGTCACCGCGAAGGTCGCGGTGTCGTAGCTGAGGTCGCCGATCTGCAGCCGCTGGCGCGGCGAGCCGGCCTGCGCCCGGCGGGCCAGCGCCCTGATGCGCGCCGCCACCTCGCGCAGCACGAAGGGCTTGACGACGTAGTCGTCGGCGCCGGCCTCGAGGCCGGCGATCTTCTCTTCGATGGTGTCGCGCGCCGTGAGCATCAGCACCGGCGTCGAGCGCCCGCATTCCTCGCGCAGGCGCCGGCACAGCGCGAGGCCGTCGAGCCCCGGCAGCATGATGTCGAGCAGGATGACGTCGTAGTCGTTGCGGGCCGCCAGATTCAGCCCGGAGACGCCGTCGCCGGCGGTGTCGGCGAGGTGGCCGTGCGCGGCCAGATAATCGACCAGGTTGGCGGCCAGGTCGGGATTGTCTTCGACGACCAGTATTCTGAGCGGAGCATCCATCGGACCGCGATTATGCGGCAAAAACGCCGCCGCGAGGCCGCGGCCGGGCGGTTACAATGCCGTCGTCTTCCTAAAACCCGGAACGCATGCGCATACGGACCTTCATCATGGCGGCATCGGCCGTCGTGGCCGTGGGCTTTTTCGGCGGCAGCTACCTCGTCATCGGCCGCGTCGTCGAGCACACGGTGCGCGACAGCGCGCGCGCCTCTTCGGCGGCGCTGGCCCAGGTCGCGTTCACCGGCATGTACCAGCTGATGAGCACCGGCTGGCGGCGCAAGCAGGCCGAGCAGTTCGTCGTCGCCATCCGCGAGTCGGCGAAGGACACGCCGACCGAACTGCAGATCTTCCGCGGCCCGATCGTCGAACTCGACCACGGCGCGATCGAACAGCCGCCGCTCGACGCCGGCATCGAATGGGTGCTGCAGACCGCCCAGCCGCTGACCGAGGCGCGCGAAGGCGGCGTGCGCTACCTGATGCCGCTGGTGGCCGGCGACCGCTGCATGCGCTGCCACGGCTCGGCCAGGGGGGGCCTGGCGCTCGGCGTCATCGAGGTCAAGCAGGACTTCGGCCCGCTGGTGGCGAAGGCGCGCCGCGATTTCCTGATGTGGTCGCTGGCGCTGGCGCCGCTGCTGATGGGGCTCGCCGCAGCGGCGGTGTGGCGCGTCACGCGCCGCCTCGAAACCGCCATCGGCGACGTGGACGCCGCGGCGTCGCACGTCAATGCCGTCGCCGACCTGCGCAACCTGCAGTTCACGCGCTACGACCCGGGCTTCGACGAATTCCGCCGGCTGTTCGCCCATCTCGGCGAACTGGTCGACAAGCTGCGCGCCGTCGCCGTCGACAAGCACGTGCTGCGCTTCGAGATCGGCCTGATGGAGAAGTTCGTCATCACCTCCGAGGTGGTGCGCGACTGGGGCGAATACATCGCGCGCCTGCTCGGCGAGATCAACACCGTGATGACCACGCACATGATGTTCTCGGTGTTCGAGGTCGGCGACGAGGTGTTCGATCTCGAGGTGTTCTGGGCGCGGCCGCCGTCGGAGGAGACGCGCCGCACGATGGAGGCGCACGTGCGCCGCCTGGTGTTCGAGGACGAGCGCTTCTCGGGGCTGTCCCAGCTCAGCCTGCACCACCACGTGCCGCAGGTCGCCGGGCCGCCGCTGGTGCTCGACGCCGAGACCGTGGCGCTGCACACCAAGACGCTGATGGTGGACAACCCGAAGATCGGCGGCATCGTCGGCATCGGCGTCAACGCCGAGGCCGTCGACGACGACACGCTGCGCCTGGTGATGGACAGCATCCTGTCGACGATGCTCAACGTCGTCGGCTCGGTCAAGGCGATCCACAAATACACGCGCGACATGGAGTACTACGCCACGCGCGACCCGCTCACCGACCTCTACAACCGGCGCGTCTTCTGGGAGCTGTTCGAGTACGAGGTGGCGCGCGCGCAGCGCCACGGCTACCAGTTCGCCCTGCTGCTGGTCGATCTCGACAACTTCAAGCTGATCAACGACGCCCACGGCCACCCGGTCGGCGACCGCTACCTGCAGGCCTTCGCGCCGGCGGTGAAGAAGACGCTGCGGCCGGGCGACATCTTCGCGCGCTACGGCGGCGACGAGTTCGTCGTGCTGCTGCCCGCGACGGCGGCGGCGGAGGCGCTGGCGGTGGGCGAGCGCGTGCGGGCAGCCGTCGTGCGTGAGCCGTGGGACGACGTCCGGCCGGGTCTGCGGGTCAGCGTGTCGGTCGGTGTCGCCGCCTCCGACGCCTCGGCCGACCGGGTGCTCAAGGACGCCGACGCGGCCCTGTACGCCGCCAAGGAGTCCGGTCGCAACCGGGTGACGATC
>DAIDAU010000079.1 GCA_027310465.1 Rhodocyclaceae bacterium | reverse complement strand
AAATCGCCAATGCCGTCACCCACGGCCTCGGCATCGCGCTCGCCATCGCCGGGCTGACGGTGCTGACGGCCTTCGCGGCGCGCCACGGCAACGCTTTCCACGTCACGGCCTGCGCCATCTTCGGCGCCGCGCTGGTGCTCTGCTACACGGCGTCGACGCTCTACCACGGCATCCCGATCGAGCGCGCCAAGCGGGTGCTGCGCGCCATCGACCACTCCGCGATCTTCCTGCTGATCGCCGGCACCTACACGCCGTTCATGCTGGTCAACCTGCGCGGGCCGTGGGGCTGGTCGCTGCTCGCCGTGATCTGGTCGCTGGCGATCGGCGGCATCGTGCTGCGCCTGGTCCTGCGCGGCCGCCGCCATGGCCTGGTGGTCTCGCTCTACGTCGCCATGGGCTGGACGGTGGTCGTGGCGCTGCAGCCGATGCTCGAGCATGTCGCGGCCGGAGGACTCATCCTGCTGGCGGCGGGAGGCCTTTCCTACACCGGCGGCGTCGCCTTCTACAAGTGGCGGCGCCTGCCCTACAACCACGCGATCTGGCACGGCTTCGTGCTGCTGGGCAGCGCGCTGCATTTCTTCGCCGTGCTGTTCTACGTGATTCCCTGGCCCGCCGCCGCCTGACAGGCTGCGCGACGCGTAGGGCGGCACGCGTCTAGAATGCGCTCATCCTAAGAAGAAGCGCCCGCCATGACCGCCGCCATCGCCCTCCGGGGCATCGTCAAGCACTACCGCATGGGCGACGAGGACGTTCCCGCGCTCAAGGGCATCGACCTCGACGTACCGGCAGGCGCCTTCGTCGCCGTGCGCGGGCCGTCGGGCAGCGGCAAGAGCACGCTGCTCAACGTCTGCGGGCTGATCGACTCGTTCGACGCAGGTTCCTACTTGCTCGCCGGGGAGGACGTCGGCGGCCTCGACGAGACGGCGCGCACGCTGATCCGCCGGCAGAAGATCGGCTTCGTCTTCCAGAGCTACAACCTCGTGCCGGTGATGAGCGTGCGCGACAACGTCGAGTATCCGCTGCTGCTGGGGCAGATGGCGCCCGCGGAGCGGCGCGCGCGCGTCGACGAAATCCTCGGCCAGGTCGGCCTCGCCGGGCTGGCCGGCCGGCGCCCCGACCAGCTCTCCGGCGGCCAGCGCCAGCGCGTCGCCATCGCCCGTGCGCTGGTGAAGTCGCCGACGCTGGTGATCGCCGACGAGCCGACCGCCAACCTCGACACCGCGACGGCGCAGCAGGTGGTCGACCTGATGAAGGCGCTCGGCGCGCGCCACGGCGCCACCTTCCTCATCGCCACCCACGACGAGCGCATGACGGAACACTGCGACGAGGTGCGCGCGCTGACCGACGGAGTCCTCGCATGAGCCCCTTCCCCCCGTCCCCCTTCCTGAGGAAGGGGGTGACTTCGGTTCAGCCGCGCATGGCGCGGCTTCGGGGTCGTCGGTTTGCGCCTCCTTGGGGCGGCCCGGCGGAGGCGCCATGAACGCCTGGCTGCTCGCCTGGCGCAACGTGCTGCGCAACCGGCGCCGCTCGCTGGTGACGATCCTGATCGCCACCGTCGGCTGCGCGGCGGTGCTCATCGCCAGCGGCTTCGCGCTCTACACCTACGCGGCGCTGCGCGACGGCGCGGCCAAGGAGTTCGGCAACGTCACCGTCGGGGCGCCCGGCTATTTCGAC
This sequence comes from Rhodocyclaceae bacterium, assembly GCA_027310465.1. Classification (GTDB taxonomy): domain Bacteria; phylum Pseudomonadota; class Gammaproteobacteria; order Burkholderiales; family Rhodocyclaceae; genus Nitricoxidireducens. Next base: position 12,160 of record DAIDAU010000079.1, on the reverse strand, counting down.
CGCGACGAAGAGACGCCGATGCAGTTCGGCATGGCGGACTACCGCGCACTGACGGCGCGGCTGATGCGGGACAAGCGCGTGCGCCGCGTGCTGCCGCGCGTCGCCCTGTCGGGCCTGATCTCCAACGGTGACAAGTCGGTGATCTTCATGGGACTGGGCGCCGACGTCGCAGCCGAGGCCGAAGTGCGCGGCCCGTTCCTCGAGATCAAGGAGGGCTCGACGCGCCCGATCGCCGGCCACGAAGACCTGCCGCGGGTGCTGCTCGGCACCGACCTGGCGAAGAGCCTCGACGCGCATTCCGGCACCGGCCTCACGCTGCTGGGGACGACGACGTCGGGCGGCATCAACGCCATCGACGTCATGGTCGTCGGCATCGTCTCCACCGGCTGGCGCGACATCGACAAGCGCCTCGTCTATACGGACGTTCCTACCGCGCAGCGCCTGCTGATGAGCGACCGCATCAGCACGCTGTCGATCTATCTCGGCAGCGTCGACGCCACGCCCGCGGCCTTCGCGCAGCTCTCCGCGGCGGACCCGGCGCACAGCTACAAGCCGTGGTGGGAGCAGTCGTTCTACTATCACTCGGTGCGCGCCATCTACAACCGCATCTTCGGCCTGCTCGGGCTGATCATCGCCACGCTGGTGTTCTTCTCGGTCGCCAACACGCTCTCGATGGCCGTCGTCGAGCGCACGCGCGAGATCGGCACGCTGCGCGCGCTCGGCGCGCTGCCGCAGGAGATCGTCGCGCAGTTCGTGCGCGAAGGCGCCTTGATCGGCGTCGTCGGCGCGGCGGCCGGCACGCTGCTGGCCCTCTTCGTGGTGCTCGCGCTGCCGCATGCGGGATTCGAGATGCCGCCGCCGCCGGGGCGCTCGGTCGGCTATCCGCTGCTGGTGAACTTCTCGCTGCCGCTGTATCTGGCGGTCGACGCCGGCATCGTCGCGCTCTGCGCCGTGGCCGCCTGGTTCGCCAGCCGCAAGGCGTCGCGCAGATCCATCGTCGAGGCGCTCGCCCATGTCTAGGCGGCTCGCCGCGCTCGCCCTCGCGGTGGCCCTGCCCGCGAGCGCCGCGGAGAACGTCGCGGCGCTGCTCAAGCAGGCCGACGCTTTCCGCCTGCCGGCGGAGTCGGTGCGCGTCGAGACGCAGGTCGAGCTCTACAAGAACGGCGCGCTCGACAAGGAGCGCCTCTACACCGTCTACGTCAAGCCCGGCCGGCGCTCGCTGGTGCTGATGAAGTCGCCGTCCGAGATCGGCCAGAAGGTGCTGATGCTCGCCGACCAGTTCTGGCTGCTGATGCCGGAAAGCCAGCGGCCGCTGCGCATCACCGCGAGCCAGAAGCTGCTCGGCGAAGCGTCGACCGGCGACATCGCGAGCATGACCTGGAGCGAGGACTACGACGGCGTGGTCGAGGACGAGGTTGACTGCCCGGTGCCGCCGCCCAACCTGCCCGAGGCGACCGCGCCGCCCAAGCCGCGACGCTGCCTGCATCTCGATCTCGCGCAGGCGCGTTCCGGCGTCACCTACGCGCGCATTGAACTGTACCTCGAGAAGTCCATCAAGCTGCCGATCAAGGCCGACCTCTACGTCGGCTCGGGCAAGCGCGCCAAGGAAGCGTGGTACGTGCCCAAGCCGATCGAGGGGCAGCAGCGCATCATGGCGATGCTGCTGCTCGACGACATCCAGCCGAACCGGCGCACGGTGGTGCACTACCGCAGCATCGTGCCGAAGGCGGCGCCCGACGAATTCTTCAATCCGGCGGCGCTGGTGCGCAACTCGCTGTCGGGATGGTGAAGCGCGGCGCCGCCTCGTGCCTGCTGGCGCTGGCCCTGCCGGCCGGCGCCGCCGAGTTCAACGCCGCGCTGATGGTCGCGCCGGAAGTCGACACGCCGAATACCGCCAGCCCGTACTACGTCGGCCCGCCGCTGGTGCCGGACCGCGCCTCGCGCCAGGACCTCGAGCTGCGCCTGCGCGAAGGCGGCTTCAACGTGCAGGAAACGCTGCGCTGGCAGACGATCCGGGACCGGACGCCGGAGCAGCACGGCATCGCCAACCAGTTCTACTACGACGGCGAACTCGGCGACGGCCTCGGCTGGACGGCCGGCAAGAAGCTCATGTCGTGGGGCGTCGGCTTCGGCTTCAAGCCGCTCGACGTCGTGCAGCGCGAGAATCGCCGCCTGGTGAATCGGCCCGCGCTGGTGGGCGCGCCGGTGCTTGCCGTCGAGCGCTTCACTGCCGACGAAGCATGGACCGTCGCGTGGACGCATCCTGGCCGGGGCGAGGGCAGCGACGACTTTCGCGACGCCTCGCTGGCGCTGCGCTGGTACCGGCTGTCCGCCGGCGGCGACGACCTTCACGCCGTGGCGCGGCTCTCGCATCGTCGCGGCCTCGAAGCCGGCGTCGGCGCGACGCGCGTGATCGGCGAAGAGTGGTCGATATACGGCGCGGCGCTTTACGAGCGCCGCACGCGGCGGTTGATGAACATGCTGGTCGGCAACGGCGGCACATTGGCCGCCGCCGATCCGATGAGCGAGCAAGTCGGCGGCGGCGGCACGAAGGCCGTGGCCGGCGCGCAGTGGACCGGCGCGTCCGGCTGGAGCACGCTCGCCGAAGCCTGGTACGACGCCGACGCCTACAGCCGCGCACAATGGCAGCGGCTCGACGCCTTGACGGCGAGCCAGCACGCGCTGGCCGGCATCGCTCCGGCGGCGGCCATCGCCGGCAACGTCGCCTGGTCGAGCCAGGCCTATCTGACGCCGAACCTGCTGCGCGAGAACCTGCTGCTGCGCCTGGGCTACGACGATCGCGACGGCTTCAGGCCCTACGCCGAGCTGCTGGCGACGCCGCGCGACGGCGGCCGCGTGTGGACGATCGGCGCGGCGTTCGAGGGCAACCGGCAGCGCCTGGCGCTCGGCCTGCGGCAGGCCGGCGGCGCGGACGGTTCGGCCTACGCGCGCGCGCCGATCCGCCGCGCCGCCTGGGCGGAATGGCGCCTGGCGCTGTTCTGACGCGACCCCTTGCAGCGGCAGAAGCGGCGCCTGCGAGGTATCATGGTCTCCATTGGAAAGGAGCGACGCATGGCCGGCGGTTGGGGTTGTCCGCACGAAGTCGATGAGATCTGCACGAAGATCAACAGTCTGCCCTGCAGTCCGGGCATGAAGGGTTGCGTGCTGGCCGGACGCTACGTCTTCGCCGACGAGGCGAAGAACGCGCGGCTGCGCGGGAAGCAGGCGCGCGAGGCGGCCGTTCGGAACGACAATCCGCCGACGGCCGACGACTCCGCGAACGCCCCGTGAGGGGAGCGCCCTTGGAAATGAAGAAGCTCAGTTCCGGCAAGCTGCGCGCGGTGGGCTACGACGCCCGCGGGCGCCTGCTGCGCGTCGAGCTCGACGACGGCACGACGCTGGAATACGGCGGCGTCGGCGAAGAGATCTGGCGGCGCCTGTCGTCCTCGGCCGCGGCGTGGAGCTACTACCGCGACAACGTCGAGGAGGAGTTCACGGCGCGGCGCGTCCCGACCGCGGCCGACACGGCGCCGAAGAAGAACCCGCTCGACGACCTGTGGAAGAAGCCGTGACCGCGGGCGCCCCCTCCGCCGGGCTGGCCGGCTGACCGATGCCGACGTCCGCCGACCGCGTGCTGCAGGCGTCGTGGCTGGTCGCCGTGCTCCTGCTGTTCCTCGTGCTGAGGCTGCACCTGCTGCCTTCGCTGCTCGCCGGCCTGCTGGTGTTCCAGCTCGTCCACCTGCTCGCCGGGCTGCTGGCCGGACGCGTCTCGAACCGGCGCGCCAAGCTGGCGGCGGTGGTGGTGCTCGCCGTGCTCGTCATCGGCGGCGTGGCGATCGGCACGGTGCTCGCCGTCGGCTTCTTCGGCAACCACGGCGGCATCGGCGAACTGGCGCAGAAGATGGCCGACACCATCGACGACGCGCGCCTGTGGCTGCCGCCCTGGCTGGTGGACATGCTGCCGGCGGGCATCGACAACATCAAGGATTCCGCCGCGCACTGGCTGCGCGAGCATGCCGGCGAAGTGGGCGTGGTGGGCAAGGAGGCGGGGATCGTCTTCGTCCATGTGCTGGTCGGCATGATCATCGGCGCCATGGTCGCGCTGCACGAGGTGGCGGAGACGCCCACCATGCGGCCGCTCGCGGCGGCGCTCACCGAGCGGGCGCGCGCGCTGGTACGGGCGTTTCGCCGCGTCGTCTTCGCGCAGGTGCAGATCGCCGCGATCAACACCTTCTTCACCGCGCTCTACCTCGCGCTGGCGCTGCGGCTCGTCGATATCCATCTGCCGCTGACCAAGACGATGATCGCGCTGACCTTCGTCGCCGGCCTGCTGCCGGTCGTCGGCAATCTGGTCTCCAATACCGTGATCGTCGTCGTCAGCCTGGCTGTCTCGCCGCTGGTGGCGCTGTCTTCGCTGGTGTTCCTGATCGTCATCCACAAGCTCGAATACTTCCTCAACGCCAAGATCGTCGGCACGCAGATCGCCGCGAAGACCTGGGAACTGCTGCTCGCGATGCTGGCGATGGAGGCGGCCTTCGGCCTGCCGGGGCTGGTGGCGGCGCCGATATACTATGCATATCTGAAGGGCGAACTGGCCGCAGCCGAGCTGGTATAGCCGGCATGCCGCGACGCCGCACGGCTTGATAGGGGAGCGTATGGCCGACATCACCGCATTGCTGCAGCCGACCGTGCAGGACCGCGAAGGCCTCGCCGAGTTCATCGAGGACCTTTCCGACATCGTGCCCAACGTCGAGCGCGACGTCGCCAGGCTCAAGCGCCTGCCCGGCGACAACGCGCTGGTCGCCGCGCTGTTCCGCGCGATCCACAACATCAAGGGCGACGCCGCGATCTGCAAGGTCGACCTCGGCGTGTTCATCGCGCATCCGATAGAGACCCTGCTGTCGCGCCTGCGCGGCGGCGAGATCGCCTTCTCCGAACTGCTGGCCGAAGTCATCCTGCTGGCGATGGACCGCCTCGAGCTGGCGGTGGAGGCGCTCGCCGCCGGCAAGCAGCTCGGCAACCTCAAGCTCGTCGAGCTCGTCGGCGGCCTCGAAGGCATGGCGGCCGCGGAGGCCGCCGAGCTCGACGAGCGCGCGGTGCGGCTGATCGAGGCGGTGACAGGCTTCCGGCCGGTGCACGCCGGCGCCCAGGTGCGTCCGGTCGGCGCCCACGCGGTGCGCGGCGCCGAGAGCATCGCCGCCGATCTCAAGTTCTTCCGCACGCTGGCCCAGCAGTTCGAGGCGCGCTCGCCGCTGTTCAAGGGCCGCAGCGGACGCCTGCTGCGTCTCGCGCTCGACACCAACGCCGCCGCCGGCAAGCCGGTCGACGCGGTGCAGCTCGAGGCCGCCGTCTACATGCACGACGTCGGCATGATGTTCCTGCCCGAGTCGGTATGGCTCAAGGTCGGCCAGCTGAGCGACGAGGAGAAGCGCGCGCTGCGCGACCATCCGGCGCATGCGGCCGGCCTGCTCGAGCGCATGGGCGGCTGGAAGCCGGCCGCCGAGATGGTGGCCCAGCATCACGAGATGCCCGACGGCGGCGGCTATCCGTCAGGCTTGAAGGCCGACGCGATCTGCGCCGGCGCCAAGATCCTCGCCATCATCGACGCTTTCGAGGCCGTCACGCTCAAGCACAGCCACCGCGGCCAGAGCCGCTCGCTGCTGCGCGCCATCGCCGAGATCAACGCCTGCGACAACCAGTTCGCGCCCGAGTGGATCGGCCATTTCAACGGCGTCGTGCGCCGCATGGTGGAAGGCTGACCGTCACAGGACCACCTGCGTCCCCAGTTCCACGACGCGGTTCGACGGTATCTTGAAGAAGGCGGTGGCGCTGCCGGCGTTGCGGAACAGGGCGACGAACAGCAGCGCGCGCCAGTAGGCCATCTCGGCGCCCAGGGTCGGGATCACGGTCTCGCGGCCGAGGAAGAAGGTCGTGCGCATCATGTCGAACTCGAGGCCGTGCTCCTTGCACCGCTCCAGCGCGGCCGGCAGGTCGGGCTGGTCCATGAAGCCGTAGAACACCTTGACGCGATGGAATTCGCCGGGGAAGGATTCGACCGCGACGCGGCGGGCATCCGGCACGCGCGCCACGTCGAGGATGGTGACGGTGAGGAAGACGACGCGCTGGTGCAGCACCTGGTAGTGCTTGAGGCTGTGCAGCAGGGCGAAGGGCACCTTGCGGGTGTCCTGCGTCATGAACACCGCGGTGCCCGGTACGCGCGGCACCTCGTTGGCCACCATGTCCTGGATGAACGGCTCCAGCGCCAGGGCATCGGCGCGCACGCGCTCGACCAGCAGGTTGCGGCCGCGGCGCCAGGTCATCATGACGGTCAGCACCGCCATGCCGAACACCAGCGGGAACCAGCCGCCGTCGGCGATCTTGATGGTGTTGGCCGCCAGGAAGGCGGTGTCGACGACGAGGAAGGCGACGATCAGGCTGCCGCTCGCCAGCGCGCTCCAGCCCCACAGCTTGCGCGCGACGATCCAGGCCATGATGGCGGTGATGATCATCATGCCCGAGACGGCGATGCCGTAGGCCGCCGCGAGGTTGGTCGAGGTCTTGAAGCCGAGCACCAGGCCGATCACGGCGATCAGCAGCATCCAGTTGATCGCCGGCAGATAGATCTGGCCGATCTCGGATTCGGAGGTGTGCTGGATGTCCATGCGCGGCAGGTAGCCGAGCTGGATGGCCTGGCGCGTCATCGAGAAGGCGCCGGAAATGACGGCCTGCGAGGCGATCACGGTGGCCGCCGTCGCCAGTCCGACCAGCGGATAGAGGCCCCACTCGGGGATCAGCCGGTAGAACGGATTTTCGATTGCGGCCGGGTTGTCGAGCAGCAGCGCGCCCTGCCCGAAGTAATTGAGGATCAGCGCCGGCAGCACCAGCCCGAGCCAGGCAAGCCGTACCGGCTCGCGCCCGAAGTGGCCCATGTCGGCGTAGAGCGTCTCGGCGCCGGTCACCGCGAGGAACACCGCGCCCAGCGCGAAGAATCCCAGCAGCGGGTTGTCGGCCAGGAAGGCCAGCCCGTGCGTCGGCAGCAGCGCGGCCAGCACGCCGGGATAGGCCGCGATGTTGACGACGCCCAGCAGCGCCAGCACGGCGAACCAGACCAGCATCACCGGACCGAAGAAAGCGCCGATGCCCGCGGTGCCGTGGCGCTGGAACGAGAACAGCGCGATCAGCACCACCAGCGTGATCGGCACGACGTAGGATTCGAACGCGGGCGTCGCCACTTGCAGGCCTTCCACCGCGGAGAGCACCGAGATGGCCGGCGTGATGACGCCGTCGCCGTAGAACAGTGCGGTGCCGAAGATGCCCAGCGCCATGATGCTGCGCTGCATGCGGCTGCCTTCCTTGAGCGGGCGCAGGGCGAGCGCCATCAGCGCCATCAGGCCGCCCTCGCCGTCGTTGTCGGCGCGCATGATGAACAGCACGTACTTGATGGTGACGACGATAATCAGCGACCAGACGATCAGCGACAGGATGCCCAGCACGTTGTCCGGCGTGATCGGCACCGGATGATGCTCGTTGGCGAACACTTCCTTGATGGTGTAGAGCGGGCTGGTGCCGATGTCGCCGTACACCACGCCGAGGGCGGCGAGCGTCAGGGTGCGCAGGGAATTGCGATGTTCCATTCGTCGTACCTCAGGGCTGGAACCGGTAGCCGACGCCGGTTTCGGTGAGCAGGTGCCTCGGCTGCGCCGCGTCGTCCTCGAGCTTCTGGCGCAGATGGCCGATATAGACGCGCAGGTAGTGGCTGCGCTCGACGCTGCCCGGCCCCCACACTTCGCGCAGCAGGTGGCGCTGGGTCAGCACCTTGCCTTGGTGCGCGATCAGCACGCAAAGCAGGCGGTATTCGATCGGCGTGAGGTGCACCGGCTCGCCGCGCCGCATGACCTGGCTGCGCGGGAAATCGACGCTGACGTCGCCGAACGAGAACACCGGGCTGGCCGCCTCGCCGCGGCGTTCCTGCCGGCGCAGCAGGGCACGGGCGCGCGCCTGCAGCTCGCCGACGCCGAACGGCTTGGTCAGGTAGTCGTCGGCCCCGGCATCGAGGGCGGCGATCTTGTCGGCTTCCTGCGTGCGCGCGGAAAGCACGATGACCGGCGAATCGGACCAGCTGCGCAGGTCGCGGATGAAATCGACGCCGTCGCCGTCGGGCAGGCCGAGATCGAGCACCACGAGGTCGGGCTTGCGCGTCCCCGCCTCGGCCAGGCCCTGCGCGACGCCCGCGGCCTCGAACACCTCGCAGCGCTCGTGCTCGAGGGCGGCGCGCACGAAGCGGCGGATCTCCCGTTCGTCTTCGACGACGAGGACGCGCGCCGCGGCGCTCACGCCTGCTCCTCTTCGACGGCCGGCGGATTGCCCACCGGCAGCGTCATGACGACGCAGGCGCCGCCGCCCACGCGATCGGCGGCGGCGATGCTGCCGCCATGCGCCTCGACGATGGCGCGGCAGATGGCGAGACCGAGGCCGACGCCCGGCTTGGCGTGGTCCTCGCGCACGAACATCTCGAACACCGCGGACTTGTCGGGCGGGAAGCCGGGGCCGCGATCGCAGACGGCGACCGTGACGTCCTGCCCGTGCCGCTTCGCCTCGATGTCGATCGCCGCGCCGGCCGGCGAATATTTGGCGGCGTTCTCGATCAGGTTGCAGAACACGCGCTCCATCAGCACCGCATCGAGCTCGAGCAGCGGCAGTTCCGGCTCCAGGTCCACGCGCACCGGATGCTCGCCGAGGGGCGGACGCAGCAGCTGGATCGCCGCGCCGATGGCCTCTTCCACCGGCTGCCATTCGCGGCGCAGCGCGATCCGGCCGGCGTGCAGGCGCGCCATGTCGAGCAGATTGGCGACCAGGCCATGCATGCGGACGGCCTGGTCGCGCAGGGCCTGCGCCGTATCCATGGCCGCCGCGGGCAGGGCCGGCCCGAGCAGGGCCAGCGAGTCGGCGAGGCCGACCAGCGCGGTCAGCGGCGTGCGCAGGTCATGGGACAGCGCGGACAGGATCGAGCTGCGCAGCCGCTCGGCCGCGGTTTCCACCTGCGAGGCCTGGGCCACGTCCACGTAGTGCAGACGCTCGACGACGATGGCGACCAGCGAGGCGATGGTCTCCAGCAGCGTGCGCTGGGCGTATAGCGTGTCGGCCGCGGGATCGAGCGGGCGCGCCTTGAGCACGCCGCGCACGCGCATCGGCGCCTTAAGCGGCAGCCAGCCGACGGCGTAGCGGCCGCCGGCATGCTCGGCGTCGTAGGCCGTGTGGTTGTTGTTGAAGGCGACGCGGGCGAGCACCGGCTCCGGCTTGCGCGCGTCGGCGTCGCCGACGGCCGCCAGCCGTCCGTCCGGCTGCGGCAGCAGGACCGCGGCCTCGATGTCGAAGGCTTCGCGCAGGAAGCGCCGCGTGATCTCGTCCACCTGCTCCACGGCCAGGGCGCCCGCCAGTTCGCGCGCGAGCTCGTAGAGCAGCCGGGTCTGGCGCTCCTTGCCGGCGGCGAGCTGGGCCTCGCGCTGCAGCGCGGCCGCGAGATGGGCCGCGATCAGCGCCACGGCCAGCATCACGGCGAAGGTGATCAGGTACTGCGCGTCCTGCACGGCCAGCGAAAAGCGTGGCGGCACGAAGAAGACGTCGAACAGCAGTACGCTGAGGAACGCCGCCAGCACGCCAGCGGCGCGGCCCAGGCCCGCGGCGACGATGAGTACCGTCAGCAGGAACAGCATGACGATATTGGCGAGGTCCAGCACGCCGTGGAGCGGCGTCGCCATGAGCGTCGTCGCCGCGCAGGCGGCCGCGGCGATGGCCATCCTGCGGCCGGTGGACAAGCGATTCAAGCGCGACGCAAACGATGCACTCATGCAGTTCCGACCGCGGCGCGGCCGCCCTGGTGCGAGAGGCGGCCATTGTTTCAGGCCGCGGGTAAAAAAGGTATAAAAAGCCGCCCGGATCGGGGTTCGGGCCGCCATGCGCCCGCCGGTATAATCCGCGCTTTTCATTCCGCCAGCGTACCCGATCATGCTCCCCGTCACCCTAGCGCGCTTCCTCGTCGAGGCCGAGCGCAAGAATCCCGCCGTCAGCGCCGACCTGCGCTTCCTCGTCGAAGTCGTCTCGCGCGCCTGCAAGGCGATCTCGATCGCCATCGGCAAGGGCAGCCTCGCCGATGTGCTCGGCGGCGCCGGCAGCGACAACATCCAGGGCGAGGCGCAGAAGAAGCTCGACGTCATCTCCAACGAGATCCTGCTCGACGCCAACGAATGGGGCGGCCACCTCGCCGCCATGGCGTCGGAGGAGATGGACGGCCCGCACCAGATTCCGCGCCGCTATCCCAAGGGCGAGTTCCTGCTGGTGTTCGATCCGCTCGACGGTTCGTCGAACATCGACGTCAACATCTCCGTCGGCACCATCTTCTCGGTGCTGCGCTGCCCCGAGGGCGCGGGCGACGTGGGCGAGCAGGCCTTCCTGCAGCCCGGCACGCAGCAGGTCTGCGCCGGCTTCGCCGTGTACGGCCCGTCGACGCTGCTGGTGCTGACGCTCGGCGACGGCGTCAAGTGCTTCACGCTCGACCGCGAATACGGTCACTTCGTGCTGACGCAGGAGAACATGCGCATTCCCGACGACACCAAGGAGTTCGCCATCAACATGTCCAACCAGCGCTTCTGGGAGCCGCCGGTGCAGCGCTACGTCGGCGAGCTGCTCGCCGGCAAGGACGGCCCGCGCGGCCAGGACTTCAACATGCGCTGGGTGGCCTCGATGGTCGCCGACGTCTTCCGCATCCTCACGCGCGGCGGCGTTTTCATGTATCCGGTGGACAGCAGGACGAAGGACAAGGGCGGCAAGCTGCGTCTGATGTACGAGGCCAACCCGATGGCCATGATCGTCGAACAGGCCGGCGGCAGAGCCACCACGGGGCGCGAGCGCATCCTCGACATCCAACCGACGAAGCTGCACCAGCGCGTGCCGGTGATCCTGGGATCGAAGAACGAAGTGGAGCGGGTGAGCGCGTATCACCGCGGCTGATTGCAGCCTGCAGTCGCGCGCCGCCCCGCCAAGGACAGGACGATCCTGACTCGGAAGCGATAGAAATGTAATGCTGCCGTCGGCGCCTTGTCAGCAACCCGGCCTAGCATGGAAGTGGCGGACGGTCGCCGTCGGATTTCCGCCATGGCGTTTCGATTTCGAGATCGACATGCGAGGAGTGGATCATGAGGACCGTTGCAACGATGATGCTTGCCGGCATGGCGCTGGTCATGGCCACTCCGGCACTTGCCGGCCGCGATGAAACGCTGATGCAGATCGCGCACCAGGCGATGGTAAAGCAACGCGCCGCGCAATCGATGCAGGCGCAGAAGGCCCAGCCGGTCGGGTTGGCCGGCGCCAAGGGTCAAGCCGGTCGCCTGGGGCCGACCAGCGGACGGCCGACGCAACGCGCGGGAAGGCTTTTCGGCGAGCACCCCTGAGGCAGGAGCGCCGCAGCGCGGCACCCCGTCAATCGGGGCGGGCGCGTTGCGGCGGGCTGCGGCCTTCCAATAGCGCGATGACCTGGGCGACGAAGGGCCGTTGCGCGGGCGGACAGCAGTCGTACCAAGTCGCCAGGTAGGCTGGAAGGCCCGGCGGCGGCGCGGCGTTCGCCGCGTTCAGATAGCCGAGGGCTTCGAACGCGCCGGGCGTGCCTTCGAGCAGCGGCAGCAGGCGGGCGGCGAGGAGTTCGTTCTTTTCCCTGAGATAGGGATCGCGCTCCATCGCCTCCCGGTTCGCGGCGAGCCAATGCTCGATCGTTTCGCCTTCCGGCAGTTGGCGATGCCGCTCGGCCAGGCGCTGCTGCGCGTACTCGCGGAACGCCGGCGCGTAGTTCCGCCAGGCCGGGTGCGGCGGCGATTCGGCCCAGCGCACGGCCAGCCGATCGAGCGTCGCCAGCGACACCGCTTCGCAGAGCGTTTCCTCGAACCACTGATGGTCGCGGTCGATGGTCGCCGCGTCGAGCGCGCGATGTTCGAAGTTCGTGAAGACGTGGCACAGCTCGTGGGAGAACTGGTACGCCAACTGGTCCCAGCGCGCGCCGTTCACGTCGAGCAGGACACGGTAGGCGCCGTCCGCGGACCGGTCGAGGAGGACGACCGGGCCTTGCGTGCCGCGCCCGACGGTGACGCGGCTGTCCGCACGCTGCGGGAAG
>DAIDAU010000064.1 GCA_027310465.1 Rhodocyclaceae bacterium | reverse complement strand
CGTTCGTATCGCAAGGACTACTGGCTGGACCAGCCGGAATGGGTCGAGGTATGGAGCGAAAAAGGGACGGTGCGCGGCACGCTGGCGCCTGTCTTGCACAAGTTCGGTGTGACGTTCCGCGTCATGCATGGCTACGGCAGCGCCACCGCCATCAACGCCGTCGCCGAGGAAACGCGCCGCAGCGAACAGCCAATGACCATCCTCTACGTCGGTGACCACGATCCGAGCGGCCTGCACATGGCGCTTGAGGACCTGCCCAAGCGCCTTTTCAGGTACGGGGCGAACGCTACGATTCACCGTCTCGCCGTAACCGCTGACGACGGCCGCGACTTGCCCTCGTTCGACGCAGCGTCCAAAGTCAACGACGCGCGCTACAAGTGGTACATGGAGCGCTTCGGCCCTCGCTGCTGGGAGTTGGACGCGCTGCCGCCGCCCGTCCTGCGCGACCGCGTCGCCGAAGCGATCAACGGCTTGCTGGACGTCGACGCGTGGAATCACGCAGTCGTAGTCGAGGACGCCGAAATCGAATCGATGGCGCAGTTCATGCGACAGTACCGCGCGAGTATTTCCGGACAGGGCGGCAATTGCTCGGCGTCGGGCGGCCTGAAGGGGGGCGTGCGGTGAACCATGGACCGCACCAACAATTGTCCGCTGACGCCGACAGCAAAGCGGCGGCTTGCACCGCATCCAGCGCGCCGCATGCCGCCAGCCATCAGAGCCGTGATGAGCGGGAGCCACAGGCGTGGAAGCTGCCGCCCGTCATCGGCGACAAGGAATGGCACATGGCTCGCCATGCACCCGACTGCATCGTCAACGATCTGCTGTACGCCGACGTTGCCGCACTGATCGCGCCCGGTGGCACCGGCAAGACTACTCTGATTCTGTCACTCGCTGTCTCAGTCGTCTTGGGCAAGCCGTTTCTCGGCCTTCCCGTCGAGCGCTCGGGGCCGGTGCTGATTCTGACGGGCGAGGATACGCGCGAAATGCTGGTGGCGCGCCTGCGCAGCATTGCCAAAGCAATGGGCTTGGACGAACAGGAACTGAACGCCCTGCGCGAGCGGATCATCATCAGCGATCTGTCCGGCTCGGGGTTTCGTCTGACGACTATCGTAGACGACGCGGTACGCCCGGCGCCGGAAATCGATGTGCTCGCCAAGGAAGCCGCCAAGCTCAAGCTGGCGCTCGTGGTGATTGACCCAGCGGTTTCCTTCGGCGTAGGCGAATCGCGGATCAACGATGCGGAACAGGCCCTCATTGAGGCCGGGCGTCGTTTGCGTCGCACCCTAGACTGCTGCGTCCTGTATGTGCACCACACCGGCAAGGCGAATGCCCGCAACGGTGCGCGGGATCAGTATGCAGGGCGCGGCGGCAGCGCCTTCGCCGATGGAGCGCGCATGGTTCACGTGCTTCAAGCGCTGTCCCATACGGAATGGAAGGAGAAAACTGGCTTGCCGCTCGGCGACGGTGAACAGGGCCTCGTCCTCGCCCGGCCCAAGATCAGCTACTGCCCGGCGAAGCCCGACTTGTATATCAGGCGCGCCGGCTATGCATTTTCTGCCGTTGCCGAACGGGCTGATCGTCGCCGCGATCTGAACGCGATGATCGAGCAGTTGGTGCGCCTCGTGGCGTCAGAGCTTGGGGGGGGTAGCCGTCATTCCGGGCGAAGTCTCGTTGGCCTTCACGGATCGACAGATATGTCGCGTCAGCAAATGCGCGATGCACTCGAAGCCGCCCTCATCGCCGGAAAGATTGTCGAATTGGACTTGCCGGAGAATGAGCGACGTGGCAGGCGCAAGACCTACCTCGCCTTGCCCGACAACGACACTGCCCATGTGCCAATGGCCGATGGCGCATTGAGCAAGTTCCTCGGCAATGAAACGGACGATTCCCCGGCCAACGGCTAGGCGTCCCAATGCGCCGAAACTAATGCGCCGCCTATAGGGA
>DAIDAU010000055.1 GCA_027310465.1 Rhodocyclaceae bacterium | reverse complement strand
TTGACCTGTTTGCCGAGAAGATCCAGCACGTCGACATCCTGCTGTTCACGCGCCAGCTCTACACGCTGCTCAAGGCCGGCGTGCCGATCATGCGCGCGCTGGCGGGGCTGCAGGAATCGAGCGCCAACAAGTCGATGAAGGCGATGCTGATCCGGGTGCGCGAGAGCCTCGACTCCGGCCGCGAGCTTTCGCTGTCTCTGGCGCGCCACCCGGAGGTGTTCACGCCCTTCTACCTCTCGATGGTGCGTGTCGGCGAAATGACCGGCCGCCTCGAGGAGATCTTCCTGCGCCTGTTCGACCACATGGAGTTCGAGCGCTTCATGCGCGAGCAGGTGAAATCGGCGCTGCGCTACCCGATGTTCGTCGTGATCGCCATGGCCGTGGCCATGTTCGTCGTCAACATCTGGGTGATCCCGGCCTTCGCCAAGGTGTTCCAGGGCTTCGGCGCCGAGCTGCCGTTCCTCACGCGCGTGCTCATCGGCGTTTCCAATTTCATGGTCGCCTGGTGGCCGATGATGATCGGCGCGATCGCCATGGCGGGCGCGGGCTTCCGCACCTGGACGCGCACGCCGTCGGGCCAGTTCACCTGGGACCGCCTCAAGCTGCGCATCCCCATCGCCGGCAAGATCGTGCAGAAGGCCACGCTCGCCCGCTTCGCCCGCAGCTTCGCGCTGGCCTCGCGCTCCGGCGTGCCGGTGATCCAGGCGATGACCACGGTGGCGCAGACCGTCGACAACGCCTACCTGGCGTCGAAGGTGGAAGGCATGCGCGACAGCATCGAGCGCGGCGAGTCGGTGCTGCGCGCCGCCATCGCTGCCGGCGCCTTCACGCCGGTCGTGCTGCAGATGATCGCCGTCGGCGAGGAATCGGGCTCGCTCGACGAGATGATGGACGAGATCGCCGGCATGTACCAGAGCGAGGTGGAGTACGAGCTGAAGACCCTGGCCCAGCAGATCGAGCCGATCCTCATCGTGATGTTCGGCATCATGGTGCTGGTGCTGGCGCTGGGCATCTTCCTGCCGATCTGGGACCTCGGCAAAGTGGCGATGAAGAAGTGAGGAAAGCGGCTATTTCGACCGATCCAGATCGGGGAAAGCTGATACAGTCGGCCGCGAGGAGAGCCATGAAAACCAGCATTCGTCCCTATAGGAGCGGCCAGCCGGGCTTCACGCTGATCGAACTCGTGATCGTCATCACGATCATCGGCATTCTCGCCGCCGTCGCCCTGCCGCGCCTGATCGACGCCCAGCGCGACGCGCGCGTCGCCAAGGCCAACGCCATCTACGGCTCGCTGCGCTCCTCCGCCGCGCTGGCGCGCTCGCGCTGCGAGCTCGACGTGGCGGCCGTGGCGCCGAGCCCCACGGCCACGAACTGCCGCTCCGACCCGCCCTTCGTCAATATGGACGGCTACATGGTGCGGATCGTCAACCGCTACCCGACCGCGACGGCCGACGGCATCGATGTTGCATCGCAACTCAACCTCGCGGCGGACGGCATCACCGCCACCAACATCACCGGCACCAATTCGCAAGGCATCACCACGCCCGCCCGCGCCTACGACTTCGCCGTCGGCACGGTGCCAAACTGCCGCGTCGTCTATCTGCAGGCCGCGCTCAACGGCTCGGTGATCGTCGGGGCCGAGGTAACCGTCACCACCACCGGCTGTTAAGTTTGAGTATGATTCGAAAGTTATAGGGATTATCTGATTACTCGGAGAGGAGAGGGAACATGGGAGCACAGAGGGGAGAAAGCGGTTTTACGCTGATCGAGCTGGTGGTCGTGATCGTGATCTTGGGTATCTTGGCGGCGACGGCGCTGCCGAAGTTCATTAATCTGAGCACCGACGCACGCACCGCTGCCGCCGCGGGATTCGCAGGCGCATTGAATTCGGCGAACGCCGTCAATGCCGCTGGCTGCGCCGTTACCAACAACGTCGCTACCGCGGGAAAATGTACTGTCGAATCCGCGGCAACCGCAACTTGCAGTTCCATCGGAGCTTTGCTGAGCCCAGCGATCACCATTACTGCGGGCGCGTTGCCAGCTCCGACGGTTGCGGGATCGTACTACATCACAACCGCCAATAATGTTGCTTTGACCACCGCAGGCGTGACCTGCAACGCAGTGTATGGCGATGGCACTAACGCGGGCATTGCGATGGTTTATACCGGAACCGCCACTGGTCCGTAAGGTTGGCTAGGCACTGTGCGTGCCTAGCGGCCATTGAGGATCGCTCCGGGGTATCAGGGCTGACCGCGAGAGGAACGCGGATGCGGCCGCCTTCCTCTTGTTTAAGCCGTCGAGGCAAGCATATGGCTGCTAGAGGCTTCACGCTGATCGAACTCGTGATGACGCTGGTGGTCGTCGGCATACTCGCTGTTTTCGCTACCTCTCGCCTGGATTTCGCCAGCATCTTCCAGCAGCGCGGCGTCTACGACAAGCTCAAGGCGGGCCTCGAGTACGCGCGGAAAACAGCGGTGGCGAAGCGGCGCTGCGTCCAGGCGACTTTCGGCGGCAACAGCGTGAGCTTCCTCTACGACAGCAACACGCCGGAGGTTTCCACGCTGGCGGGCGTCAGTTGCGCGAATTCCAATTTCGCCGCGGCCAACTACGTGACGCTGCCGGCTCCCGACAAAGACTGCGTCGGCCCCGGCAACGCCGTCTGCTCGCACAGTGCCGGCGTCATCAGCGCCGGCACCTCCTTCACGTTCGACGCGCAGGGGGCGGCCTCGACGGCCACCACCTTCACCGTCAGCGGCATGCCGACGATCACCGTCGAGGCGACCACCGGCTATGTCCATTGAGCGCCGCCGCTGCCCCGGCTTCACACTGATCGAGCTGATCGTCTTCATCGTCATCGTCAGCGTCGGCCTGGTCGGCATCCTAGCGGTGTTCAACGTCGTGGTCATGCACAGCGCGGACCCGATGATCCGCAAGAACATGCTGTCGATCGCCGAGGCGCTGCTGGAGGAGGTGGAGGCGCATCCTTATTGCCTGCAGACGGACAGCAATTGCGCGATCGCGCCGAGCGGCAACAGTTGCGGCGCGACGCCGGCCAACCGTTCGCAACTGGGACAAATCTACGACTATGCCGCCAATGGCGGCACCTGTTCGCTGTCTTCGCCCATCGACGATGTCAGCACCAACTACTTCGCGCCACCCGGCTATTCGGCCACGATCGGCGTCACCGCCGAAAAGCTGAACGGCGCCGATGCGGACTCGGCGGCGCGCATCACCGTTACCGTGACTCACGGCGCCGACAGCTTGAGCGTCGAGGGCTACCGCGCCCGCTACTGGCCGAACCAGGACCAGTCATGGTGAAGGCCTCTTCCCCGCGGGAGCACGGCTTCACGCTGATCGAAGCGACCATGGTGATCGTTATCACCGGCATCGTCTCCTCGATGGTCGCGGTGTTCATCAAGACCTCGATCGACAGCTACATGAACTCGGTCAACCGGGCGGAACTGACCGACATGGCCGACGTGACGCTGCGCCGCATCGAGCGCGAAGTGCATCTCGCCGTGCCGAACAGCCTGCGCATGACCACGAACACTGGCACGACCTACCTCGAATTCGTGCCGACCAAGGACGGCGGACGCTACCGCAACGAGGGCGACGGCTCGTCGGGTGCCGGCTTGAAGAACATGTGCACCGGCGGCGGAACCAATACCAGCTTCGATGTGCTCGGGCCGATGCCGTCGGTGGCCGCCGGCGATTCCATCGTCGTCTTCAACGACGCGAGCCTCGGCAGCACGGGCTCGCCGAGCAACGTCTACGGCGGCGGCAGCCTGGCGGTTACGACCAACGGCGCCAGTCCGCTGACGTTGAGCGCCGCTCTCGGCAACAGCACACTGATCTGCTCCTACGCCAACAACCGTTTCGAGGTCGTCGACCGGAACGTCAGGGCGGTCACCTATGCCTGTCCGACGGCGGCAGCGGGCAGCATGATGCGCTACTGGAACTACGGCTTCAACGCCAATCCGCCCTCCGCGCCGCCGGGCGGCACGTCGGCGCTCGTGGTCGGCAACGCCACCTGCGCCATCGACTACATTCCCAGCGCCATGCAGCGCATCGGCCTGCTCTACATCACGCTAACGCTCAGCAACGCCGGCGAAAGCGTCACCGCCTTCCGCGAAATCCACGTGGACAACACGCCATGACAACATCGCAGCGCGGGTTCACCATCGTCTCGGCCATCTTCATCCTGGTGGTGCTGGCCGCTCTCGGCGCTTTCATCGCCGTCGTCTCCACCACCCAGCAGATCGGTGCGGCCATGGACGTCCAGGGCGCCCGCGCCTACCAGGCGGCGCGGGCGGGAATCGAGTGGGGCACGTACCGGATCTGGGTGAACAACCAGGCGAACCGCTACACCAACAAGAATTGCGACGGCACAACCAACAGTCCCATCACGGCGAGTTTCATTCCGCCGGCGCCCACGCTGTCGGCGTTCACCGTAACGGTCACCTGCAGCGTGACGCCGGATGCCGCCGGCGGCCCCACCGTCTACTCGATCACGGCCGTCGCCTGCAACCAGCCATCGCCGGCAGGAAGTTGCCCCGGTTTAGTGGGCAACGCCAACTATGTAGAGCGCCGCATGACGGTAGCGATCTGATGCTTGAGTCGTCGCCGATAGGCGCTAACATCCTCGCCATGAAGATCGCCGAACTGCTCCGATCGCCGTTGTACGAACCCTACCCAAAACTACCGAGAGAATGAAACGCCTCGGGCTTGCCCTGTTGACTTTGTCTTGCTTCGGCCTGATCCACTCGTCGGCATTCGCATTCAATTGTCAGAGCAAGAACAGCGGTAATTGGAGTGTTTCGGGAAACTGGCAGAATTGCAACGGAACCATCCCTCAGAACGGCGATACCGTCATTATCAACAGCGGCTATGCCATCACTCAGGATATCAACTCCAGCGTCGCTAGCTTGACCATTAATAGCGGCGGCCAACTGACGCAGGCCCCATTGCTATCGTCTTTATCGCTGACCGTTGCCGGGAACCTCATCGATAACGGCACGATCATCGAACAGCCCTTGATCGGCTCGGTTACCGTGACCGTAGGCGGTAGCGTGACTGTCAATTCAGGAGCAACGATCGATTCGACCGGCGGATGGCTCTTTGCGACGACGACCTGGAACACTACGGGTTCGCTTACGAACAATGGCACGTTCACCGCAGGCCCGGGCGCCATCAGCATCGCCGGCAGCATGACGAACAATTCAGGCGGTCAGTTCGATCTGAGTTCGGGCGATCCGAATTTCACGCTGGGCGGGAATTTCACCAATGGCGGCACTTTCACGCCGGGAACGGGAACATTCACCCTGAATGGCACGGCGACGCAGGCCATCAACAACGCTCTCTCGGTGACCACGCTTGTCGTAAACAATACGGGCAGCGGTGTAACCCTCTCAGCCAACCTGACGGTCACGGGTTCGCTCACCCTGACCGACGGCGTCGTATCGACCGGCAGCAATACGCTGAACTACTCGACGAACTGCTCGCCCGGAGATCCGGTAGGAAGCGGCGCCAGTTTCATTTACGGGAATTTGCAATTGGCATTCCCCACGGGAACCGCGACATGCACGTTCCCCGTGGGCAGCGGCGGACTGTATGCGCCCATCACCGTAGCCTTCACCAACTCGACGGGCGGTACGCTGACCGCCACCACGCAGCCGGATACGGGCGGCAGCAAGGAGACGGCCGCCGGGTTCAACACTAGCACCGGCGTGTCGCGCTACTGGACCCTGACTAAAGGGTCGATCGGCTTCACGGGAAGCTATTCGGCTACTCTACAGTTCAATAATCCAGCGGATCTGGGGCCATCCGCCGATCCCACGGTTTTCAGCGTGCGCCACTACACCGGCGGTTCCTGGATATCGCCAACCGTCGGAACGCGGACCAGCACGACGACCCAGGCGACGGGGATCACCCAGACCGGGTTCGGCGATTTCGTGGTGGGCAGCGGCGCCGTGGGCGGCGGAGCTTGCGCCGCGGGCATTACGAATGTCATAAACACCTATTACCCCGGCTCGGCGTCGGTCAGCGCGGGCGCGACATCGATCTCACTAGGCGCGGCTACCGGAGCAGCGCAGAGCATCAGCGCGGGCGACCTGCTGATCGTCATGCAGATGCAGGGCGCAACCATCGATACCAGCAACAGTTCCAGCTACGGCACGGTTAGCGCGCCGTCGGCCGGCAACTACGAGTACGTCACCGCCGGCAACGCCGTGGGCACGGGCGGAGGCACGCTAAACATCACGACCGGATTGAAGAACGCCTATGCCAGCGCACCTTACGGCATGACGGGGCAATCTACCTTTCAGGTCATTAAGGTGCCCGTGTATAGCAACTACACGGTACCGCTTGGAGGGATCACGGCGTTGGGCTGGAACGGCAGCACCGGCGGCATCGTCGCCTTCGACGTGACCGGTACGTTGACGCTCAACGGCGCCTACGTCGATACGAGCTGCAAGGGCTTCCGCGGCGGCGGCGGCAAGACGCAGAGCGGCGGCAGCGGCGCCAACACCGACTATCGGACGAGCGCCAGCAGCGCCTACAACGGCGCCAAGGGCGAAGGCATCGCCGGCACGCCCCGCTACCTGTTTACTTCCCCTGGAACGCTGACCGATACCGGAGTCGAAGGCTATCCCAACGGCAGTAACGCCCGCGGCGCGCCGGCCAATGCGGGCGGCGGCGGCACGGATGGCGACCCGCCGAGCAACGACCAAAACACCGGCGGCGGAGGCGGCGGCAACGGCGGCGCAGGCGGCATCGGCGGCAGTCCGTGGTGCAGCAGTTTCAGCAGCAGTAATCCACCCTATTACAAGTGCCCGGACGGCAGCCATCCGAACAACAACTTCAACCCGGGCGGTATCGGGGGTAGTGCGGTGTCCAACTTGGGGGCCTGCGTGCTCGCGATGGGTGGCGGCGGCGGTGCCGGGACCACCAACAACGGTACCGGCACGCTATCGAACGGATTGTCGAGTAGCGGTGTCGCAGGCGGCGGCGCCATCATCGTCAGAGCCGCAAGCATGTCCGGTTCCGGATACTTCTGGGCGAACGGCGCCGCGGGCGATCAGACCGTCTGCAATGACGGTTCCGGCGGCGGCGGAGCCGCAGGCGCCGTGCTGGTCTATTCCGGATCGGGTCTCTCCGGCCTTTCGGTCAAGGCCGTCGGTGGCAATGGCGGCAGCAATCTCAATCCCGCCAACGGCTGCGGCAACGCGACGCCCCACGGACCGGGCGGCGGCGGCGGCGGCTTCGTCATCACTAGCGCTGCGCCGGGTAGCGCGAGCGTGACGGGCGGCACAGCCGGGACGACGTACAACAACGGCACGCTATTCGGCAGCTACAACGCTGCCAACGGCAGCGCGGGCTCCAGTTCCACCGGCCTGGGCAGCCAGACGCCGGGGACGCTTTCCGGCACGTGCGTCGGAACCCCCTCCTCCTCGCCAGCGGCCAACTTCGATATCGTCGACAGCTACTACGCGCAGGGCAGCTACGATACCGCGCCGAACCATCACATCTTTACCAAGCTCGCCGGTTGGAACGAAACCACCGGACTTGCAGGCAACACGACGTTCAAGGTCGACGTCGTCGCGCTCAATAGCAGCGGCAAGACTCAGACCGCCTACGTCGCCTCGGGGCAGATCAAGAACGTCAAGCTCGAAATCTTCGACGACAGTAGCGGCAGCACCTCATGCAACAGTTCGCTGTCGGCTTGTTCGTCGTGCAGCAAGACTGTGGTCGCGACGGTCAATCCGGTGACGTTCGCTTACTCCGACGCGGGCTACAAGAACGACGTCACGGTGACAACGGGAGATGCCAAGGCGTACAAGCGGCTCATCGCCCGCATCACCGACGCCAATTCCACGCCTACCGTGTACGGCTGCTCCACGGATGCCTTTGCCGTGAGGCCGCAGACGTTCACCATCACGGCGACGAGGAACAGCGACAACACGCTGATGATCGCGTCCTCGAACGGCGCCAACGGCAGCACTACGGTGAAGGCCGGCACCAACTTCACCTTGACGGCGGCGAGTGGCGCAATGAACTACGATGGCACGCCGAAAGTCAATGCGAACAATATCTACGACGCCCTCACCTCGAAAGCGACGACGCAGCTGTCGGGCAGCTTCGATGCGGCAAGCCCGAGCAACGGCCAGGCGAGCGGCACCGCCTTCACTTACGGCGAAGTCGGGTATTTCAGCCTGTCGCAGGATGCCATTTACGATAGCGTTTACGT
>DAIDAU010000047.1 GCA_027310465.1 Rhodocyclaceae bacterium | reverse complement strand
GGGCAATGTGTCGCTGATCCGCGCCCTGGCTGGGAACGTCACAGCAACAATCTCGCCGTAATGGATTGGGGTCGCCATTCCAACACGATTGTCGCTGGAGGAAAGGGCGTGCAAGGCGGCTGGCTCTCCGTGGCCGACCCGCGGCCGAATCTCAACCGCGAGAAGGGGGACCACTACCTGACCGGCGGCCACTACGGCGTCGTGCCGTGGAAAGGCACCAGCGGCGCCGTTAGCGCGGCAGCGTGCCACGACAACGGGCCCTGGAGTGTCGCGGATCCTCGCGTCGGCCTGCCATCGCCCGACCAGAAGATGATCGCCCGGATCATTAGCGAGGACGGCACCTGGCACCGTCCCTTCACCACGCTGGAACTCGCGGCGCTGCAGAGCCTGATCGACCCCGAGGAGCAACTGATCCTCGATGGCATGTCGGACAGCGCATGGCGCGAACGCATTGGCAACGCAGTGCCACCTGATGCGGCAGAAGCGATCGCAAGCGAGATGGGGCGTACTCTGCTGTTGGCATGGAGCGGCGAGACCTTCGCGCTTGGCAGCACGCCGATTTGGGTGCGGCCGGTCGCGGTGGCGCTATCCCTTGCTAACCCCGGAGTGGTCGCGCCATGAGCGACCACACGAAGATCTCCTACGTGGACGCCACATGGCCAATCGTCGCCGGTTGCCAAAAGGTGTCCGACGGGTGCGCGAATTGTTCGGCAATTAACGATTCGTGGCGACTGTCCCACAATCACAATCCCAAGGTGTCCGCGCCTTACGCGCACACCGTGAGGAGGCTTTCTGCCGGTAATCTCGCCTGGACCGGCGTGATCCGCCCTCTGCACGATCGGCTCACCTGGCCGCTCAAGTGGAAGAAGCCGCGGACGATCTTCGTCTGCAACCTCGCAGACCTGTTTCATCCGGCGGTTCCCTACGCCTTCATTGACCAGGCCTTCGCCATCATGGCACTCGCCAGCTGGCATACGTACCTGGTGTTGACGAAGCATCCGGAGCGGATGCTGCACTACTTCGAGCACCATTTCACGCGCGCGAAGTGTGCAAGAGCAGCAGCAGCCTTCTCCGGCCGACACGATGGTGCTGCCGGCGGCGACGCCCAGGTAAGCGATGCTTCCTTCCCGTTTCCTCACGTCGTTCTCGGAAGTTCGATCGAGAATCAAGCGATGGCCGACAAGCGGCGTCCGCCGATGGAAGCGCTGGCTCGTATCGGCTTCCGGACTTGGGCGAGCTACGAACCGGCAGTTGGTCCGGTCGAGTGGAAACCCTGGGTGCGGTTCCTTCACGCTGCCGTCGCCGGCGGCGAAAGTGGCAGCCTAGCGAGGCCGATGGATCCGGCTTGGCCGCGCGCCCTACGTGATGCCTGCCACGCCGCCGGCGTTCGCTTCCACTTCAAGCAATGGGGCCCCTATGCGCCCGTCTCTCGCGGCGACGATTGGGGCTCGGGCGATGTCGTGCTCTATGGCGGCAAGCGTACTGGCTGCCTGCTTGACGGCGTTCGACACAACGAGTTTCCGGGAGCGCGGCCATGATTCCCGTCCTTTCGATTCGCCAGCCGTGGGCTTGGCTGATCGTCAACGGTCACAAGGACATCGAGAACCGTACATGGCCGACAAAGTTCAAGGGGCGCTTTCTCGTTCACGCCGGCAAGACGCCGCCCGACTGGACTGACGACGACTACGAGTTCTGTGAGAAGGAATACGGCGTCGTTGTGCCCCGCCAAGGATTGCCGCTCGGTGGTCTCGTCGGCGAAGCACAACTGATTGCTTGCGTCGACAAGTCTCCCTCCAGCCCGTGGTTCCAGGGTCCATATGGCTTCATGTTGCGAGACCAGAAGGCTCTGCCATTCGTGCCAATGCGCGGACAGCGTGGCTTCTTCAATGTCGCCGCCGACGCCTTGCCACAGGAGTATCGGCCATGACGACAGTCTGCCGACGCCCGACCCACATCGACGATCAGGCCGCCGCGAAGATCGCCATGCACGCGCTCGACAAGATCATCGCATCACAGAAACCGAAGATGCTCATCTGGGATACGCGAGCAATGTGCATTCGCACCGTCTCGATCGACACCGCCTACGCAGAGCGTATGAGGGACAAGCCAACGTGCCTTGGCACGTATGACTTCGAGACGCGCGTCGAGCATATCCTCGACGATCTGAACGCAGTATGGGGGCTGTCATGACAGGCGCCACGCTGATGACAGTAATCAAGCCCACCGGAACGACGTGGCGCCCCGTGATAGACGACGTCGAGGTGTTGCGTCCCGTCCTGCGCTATCACGGCGGCAAGTTCCGCTTGGCGCCGTGGATCATCTCTCACTTCCCGGCGCACCGAATCTATGTCGAGCCTTTCGGCGGCGCCGCCGGCGTCCTGATCCGCAAGCCGCGCGCCTACTCGGAGGTCTACAACGATCTCGATGACGACGTCGCCAATCTCTTTCGGGTGATCCGAGATCCAGCAACGCGGCAGCAGCTGGTCGAGATGCTCGTTTTGACGCCCTACGCGCGATCCGAGTTCGAGGCGGCATGGAAGCCTGCCACCGAGCCGATCGAGCGCGCCAGACGCCTTGTAGTGCGCGCAATGATGGGTTTCGGGTCTGCCGGCGCCACGAAGGGGACGACGGGTTTCCGAATCGACACCAAACGTGAGTACGAGACGGCGCAGCACACCTGGGCGCTCTACCCTCACAACCTCGCGGCGGTTGGCCAGCGGCTGTCCGCGGTCCTCATCGAGAACCGGCCGGCGATCGAGGTCATCCAGGCGCATGACACGCCGCAGACGCTGCACTACATCGATCCACCGTATTTGCATAAGACACGCTGCCGAGTGAACGGCAAGGGAAGCGCTCGCGGCTACCGCTACGAGATGGATGAGGCCGAGCACCTGGCACTGCTCGAAATGCTGCGGGGGGGGGGGGAAGAAGGGGAT
>DAIDAU010000036.1 GCA_027310465.1 Rhodocyclaceae bacterium | reverse complement strand
GCTTGTCGCTGTTCGGGCTCGATCTCGCGTTCGTCACGCCGGGCCACGGCAGCGGGGCGCTCGATGCCGTCCGCCTGCTGGCGCAGCCCGGCGTGCCGCACGTGCTCGCCGACCTGCTGCTGATCGGCCTGTTCGGCGGCTTCTTCATAGTGCCGCTCTACGCGCTGGTGCAGCAGCGCAGCGCGGCGGCCCATCGCGCGTGCGTCGTCGCCGCCAACAACATTCTCAACGCGGCCTTCATGGTCGCAGGCGCCCTGGCGGCATCCGCGCTGCTTGGCGGCGGCATGCCGATTCCGGCGCTGTTCGGAGTGGCCGCCGCTTGCAATGCCGCGGTGGCGCTGGCCATCTACGGCCGGGAGCGCGAATTCCGCGTTCGCTTCGTCGCCTGGTGCGCGTCGCGTCCCTGGCGGTGAGCGGCGGCATGGCAAGCTAGAATTGCGTCATGGACCTGGTGGCAGTCAAGACGAGGCTCGACCTCTACGAAAAGCTGATGCGGCTCGACAAGCCGCATCATGGCATCATTCGGTGCGGAATGCAAGTTGGCGAAACGTAGGGCCAGAGCGCATTGTGTGACATTCGTTGGCTTTTGATAGACAGTCGGTAGACTGTCATTTGTCACAGCGAACTGTGACGAAGCTGTGACATCCTTGCGAGGACGCCGGAGGCTAAGTGCTCTGCGCTTTTCCAAGTGCATAGCAGTTGTCACAGCAATGTGTTGACACGTGTGTTCGGCGGTGATAACGTGCAGCCACTTCCGACGGGCGGCCTTAACCGCCTGTGCCGTGCGGGGACGTGGGTCAACCGTACGGTTCCAGAGGCATAGCCGACTGAGACCCGGCTCCCTGCCGATAAGGAGTGTTGAGGACACGCGGAAGTGATGAAGCGGGTACAAACCCCCTCGCGCTCGGGAAAACGAACCACGGAAAAGGAAGTACCGAGAGAACGCGGGGAAGCAGTTGAACCGTCCCACTAACTCATTAGGTCTCCCATGATTTAGCTATTGGCGGCCGTGGACGCCGCCGGGGTTGCGCCCCGGTCGAGGCTAGATCATGTCCACGATTTCCGACGCGCCGACTTTTAAGGTCGATTTCCCGCCAGCCTTTGGGTATGACCGTCTGTCTGTGCTGCTTGGGCGCACCGTCGCCTCCCTACAGCGCGACCGGCACCGCAAACCTCACACTCTTCCACCGGCGTGTACGCCGCCGGGGACCAAGGCGCCGCGCTGGCTCCTAAGCGACGTGCTTGTTTGGCTGGCTCAGCACCGCGAGCCGGCGCAACAATCACAACGACAACGGCGAGCCAAGGCAGGACGCCCCACGAAATCTGAAGAAGTTGCGGATCGCAGGCGTGCAGCCGCCGCCGAGGGGGCTACATGAGCCGCACGAGCCGCATTCCTCACCCGCCGGGGTCCCGATACGTTGCGCTGTACCAATGGGCCGTGCGTCGCTTCGGAGTTGGTGGCGCTGCTGTCATCGGATTGCTGGACTTCCTGGACCGAGCCAAGCTCGAGCCTAACCAACCGCTGGCGAGCCGCGCGCGCATCATCTTCGAGCTGGAAGGAATCGTCGGCAAGCATGTCGTCGACCGTGCCCTGCACACCCTGCTGACCGTTGGCGCGATTCGCCGCTGCGAGCAAACGACGATGGGCTCCACCAATTGGGAAACCAGGGTCGAATATGCCCTAGACATACATGGCCTTGCACAGCTCTTGGCAACTCCTTATTCCGAGAGTTCCGGCAACTCCCGGAACCGGGAGTCCCGGCAACTCCCGAAAACGGAGCCGGAACCGGGACCGCCGCCGGGAGTTCCCTTAAACAAGAAAGAAGTAGACGTAATTACCACCACCACCGGTGGTGGTGGCGATGCGGATGCGGTTGGTGGTGAGGATGCAACCGTCGACGATCTGATCGAGGCAGCCGTTTGGGCAGCACAGCGCAGCCCAACCGGCATCAAGAACGAGGGCGGCTTCCGAGCGCGCGTGCGAGCCAGGATCATTCAGAACGGCCCCTCGCCGGACGACCTCGCCACCTTTCGGGGCTACCGAACAGCGCATGCCAAAGCGACAGCCGCCGCCGAGGCTGCGCGCGTGCAGCGTGAGGCCGCGGCGATGAGTCCCCAGCGTCCCCCGCTGTCGCGCGAGGCTGCGCTGGCCCGTGCACGGCAAGCTGCGGCAATCCTCAAGGGGCGGGCCGTCCCATGACGACTCGCTCATAGGCAGTCCATCAAAGACAACTAACCCGGAGAACCATATGCCAAAACTGGATGATCGCATCGCTGCTTTGGAAGGCAAGCTCAAAGGCCTGAAGGACAAGCAACAGGCCCAGGCGCGCGCTGCGCGCCACGCCGAACGTCAGCGGGCGCGCAAGACAGAAAACCACCGCAAGTTCCAACTCGGCGGTCTGCTCAAGATAGCCGGCTTGTTTGACCGTGACGCGGGCGCTTTGCTGGGTGGGCTCCTGGCTCTGCGTGCCGCGCTCGACGATCCCACGCAGTTCAACGAATTCAAGCGTGCTGGCGATGTCCTGCTCGCTCAGCGCGAGCGCGAGCGCAACGGACAATCCGACGAGCCGTCCGACGCGACCTACTTGCAATAGGAGATGCCGAATGGATGTTGAAGTCGACACTTTCTTGGCCGCCGAAATCGACGCTGCCCTTGCTGAAGTCGCTGCTAGTCAGCACGCCTATTTCTCTCGCCGGCCCAAGACGATTTCCGCTCGCGCGCAAAGACGGCAGCGTGACGCGGAGACGGAGGCCCTACTGCGCACCATCGTTGCCGTTGGAAAGTACCTCGACCGCCAAGAGAAATTGAGAGCGCGGAGAACGCTGGGGAGGAGATGATTGCGACGGAGTTTCCTGCCTGTTTCACAGGCAGGCGCGATTCCTCGTTTCCTTGCAGGAAACGAATCGCGGTCAGGGGGCAAGCCCCCCGACACCCCTGCGCCATGGTGCCATGGTGATGGAAGGGAAGAGTTCACATTTCAGTCTGAAGCGTGGTGGCGTCGGCCGTGCGCGTAAGCACGCGGCCTACGTCATCGGCGCTGAAAGATATGCGTCGCGCGAGGATATTGCGCATGTGTCCTCGGGCAACATGCCAGCATGGGCGACGGCCGACCCGCTCGCTTTTTGGAGCGCGGCAGACCAGTACGAGCGCGCCAACGGGCGCGCCTATCATGAGTTCGAGTTCGCGATCCCGCGTGAGCTTTCGCGGGAGGACGCCAAGAAATTGATCGACGGCTGGATTGCCGTCCAGCTTGGTGATCGGCATCCGTGGACCTACGGGATGCACAGCAAGCTCGCAGAAGACGGATACCCGAACATCCATTGCCACCTGATGTTTTCGGACAGGATCGTCGACGGCGTCGAGCGACTGCCGGAGTTGTATTTCAAGCGCCCAGCGAGTCGCTACCGCGACCGGAAGACCGGCGAGATGCGCGACGGTGATCCTGCTAAGGGCGGCGCCGGTAAGGACCGGCGCTGGAATGACAAACAATTAGTCAAGAATCTGCGTGCAGATTGGCAGGAGTATGCCAACAAATTCCTAGTCGAGCACGGTCACCGACCGCGCCTCGACGTTCGCTCGAACGCCAAGCGCGGCCTAGGCGACCCGGAGCCGAAGATCGGCCCCGAAAAGCGCCGCGGCGACCGCTGGCGCGAGGGCCGCCAGCAGATCGTCGCCACTCTGCGTCAGCGCCGCCGCACAACGCGCGCGGAATTTCATGCCGTCAAACGCGAACTGAACGAAGCACGGCGCGACCGCGCCCGTCGCCGCCTCGCCTCCTGCCACGACTCCACTTGGCGAGGGCAGCGGCCCTATTCAAAGTCGCCGCTCGCAGTTATGACGGCCGAGCAGCAGGCGGGCCGGACGGTGTTCCGGTGGGCGCACGGTGTCGCTGCCGGCCGGGCTGCCATCATCGACCGCGGCGACCGACTCAGCCTGTCCGGTAGAGCCTCCGAACCGAAGACCCGCGCCATGATCGAGTTGGCCAAGGCCAAGGGCTGGGCCAGCCTGGTGCTGACCGGCTCGGATGAGTTCAAACGCCTGGCGGCGCGTGAAGCGCTCCGCCAAGGCCTCAAGGTGGCCAACCCGGAGTTGGCTGCAATCGTTTCTCAACTTCAGCAGGAGATCGACAACCATGAACAGCAAAACCTCCACCACCACCAGTGCCGGACGGGCGGCGCAGCCGCCACGCCCCGACGCGTCTTCGCAGCCTGGAACGACCGTCGAGCGGATCGTCCAGGCCTGCGGGCTAGCCGACACCTTGGCCCGCAGCGTATGCCTGCGCTGCGCGACCAAGGTTCTAGCAATGGACAGCGAGAAGCGAGCGACGCTGTACTGCTCGGCGCTCTATCGGGACGTGGAGACGGAGATCACGGCTTGCACGGCATTCCAGTCCGAGGAGGCCCCATGAGCTGCGAGCAGGAGCGCCAAGAGCGCTTGGAACTGGCGCAGCGCTGGCTCGCCACTACGGCGCCAGTGAACGCCCTTGAGGCGGCGGCCCTGCGCGCCGATCCCGCGCGTCTCTTGGCGCGCTTTGATCGCTCGGCCGACGCCCGCCGCTGGGCGCTCATCGAGCGCCAGCGCGCGGAGGGTGTTCCCGAGCCGCTGCTGGGCTTCGAGATCGACAGGCAGGAATCCAAGCCTGCGGCACCCTTCCGGGGCACCGTGCGCCACGTCGGCAGGCGGGCCTGGGTCGAGCCCCAGGACCGCCCTGGCGTGGTCGTGCCGGTTAGCCCAACACAACCGGTTCGTCCTGGCCAGCAGATCGCCGTCCGCGCGATCGAGGGCGGCGTCGAGATCGATGTCATATCCGAGCGCGACAACACTCCGCGCCCATAACCCACCCACGGAAAGGACCTGCCATGTCACTGCAAGATGATCTCTACACCATGCTTTTGGAATCCCCGCTCGGCGTCCACGGCGCGGAGCAAACCCTGCCCGCGCTGTCCGAGCTGCTGCGCGCGCTACGCCGTAAAGATTTCTGGGAGGGACGGCGGCGCCGCCGCCTCTCGGAGGAGCAAATGATCCGCGCGTGGGCCACCTACCGACGTGACCTTCGCGAGCTGCGTGAACGAATGCGCCAGCGCAACCAGGACCAGGAGTGGGACGATTTCCTATCCTGGCTCGTCATGTTTCTGCTGGACCACTACCAGCACCTCGCCCGCGTCAGCGCACTCTACCAGCCAGCCTACCAGCTCATCATCGACCGCGGTGGCTTCGGCGGGCTGGCGGCTGAGGATGAGCTGGCTCTCCGCGCCGATTGGCAGTCCTGGGTTGTCGCCTGGCTGCGCGACGCCCTGCGCGACGAAGACCTAGACGCCGGGCCTGCCGCGTCCGGCGGCACGGGTGATGGGGACGACGACGGCGGCCTTACCCAGGACCAGCGGCCGAAGCCGAAGCCCGACGACCCCGCCCTGGACTTCTGACGTGAGGAAATAAATCATGACGGATTATTCATCCGTGTGCCGGCTGATGCTGCCGATGCTCTTGGCTGCGCAATCGGTGCAGGCGCAGACCGTGCGCGGTAGCGAATACAACTCCGTAGCTGTCATCGAGGCCCGCACGGCTGCTGCGATGGCAGCAGGCATCGCTGCCGGTGAGGCGGCCTTTGCTCCCTTCCGCCAGCCCTTAGCGGACGCCTGGCAAGACCCCGCGCAAACCGCCGCCCTGGCCGCTGTTGCTTACCCGCTCGTTGCCGCTGCCTCCTCGCACGCCGCGTGCGTAGCCATTGCGCTCCATCCCGAGACCTGCCTGATGCGCCAGATAACCATTCCGGTTCCAGGAGTTGGCAAATGAGCGACATCGACGATGGTACGGCTATGATCCCAATGAATTTGATAGATAAGATCGACGAGTTGCGGCGCGTGTGTCGCATCGACGAGGATTACCAGGTCGAATTCATCAAGGACCTCAGAAATCGCGAGGGCATCCCCATCGGTGGCCGCGCTACAGTCGGCGGCGTCGAGTTGAACGCCGAGCTACTGAACGCAACTTTCCTTCGTCATACTCGCTTTCCCGTGCTGTATCTCCACGAGGTGGCGCATGTCATCACCTTCCGCGCCGAGCTGTTCCATGCACCTGATGATGACTGTTGTCCCCATAGTCGCTTCTTCGCAGTGCTACTGGCCGTGCTCTACCGACGTGCGGGGCTTCTTGCTTACTTGTCCGTGTATGAATTCGCCGATTCACCGGAAAACTGGAACGGCCGCGGCACACCGCCCGACGACTCCCTGCTGATCCGTCGCTTCGCGTGGATCATGCGACGCAGTGCCCAGCTCGCTGCCCTGCCGCTGAGCATTGAAGGAATCGCGGATGTGGTCTATCGGGAAGACCTTAGACCTGCATGGATCAAGGTGTATCAGCAACAAGACGAGCAGCATAAGAAGTCTGCACGCTGGCTATCATGGCTTTGGGGCGCCTAATCAACCCGCCCCCTCCGGCCTGACGGCCACCTCCCCCTCCGGGGAGGGTCTGCATCGGCCTGGCGGCCGATCTGCGCTGCGCGCGGTCAGCAGAATGAACCGACGTGAGTTACAAAGCCAGCAGCGCGAGTCCTATTCGGCTTTCGCAGTCTTGTCGACCGAAGCAGGCGCCGGCATGTCGACCATGTCGAAGCGCAGCACGCGGGCGACGTTGCCTTGCTTCACGTACACCTGGATACGATTCGCCACTTCGGCGGCAGACTGCTTGAACCAGATGCTACCCGTGACCGCGTCGCTGGGAAAGATGACTGCGCCGGCCTCTGTGCCCTGGAAGCTCTTCTTGCGCAGTTCCTCCTTCCACTTCTGCGGGTCGTCGGAGAGAATCTTGGTTGCCGCTTTCTGGGTCAGGACATGGCTCGCGATGGCTGTCACCGGCCCCAAAAGGCCGCCGACAAATCCGACTGCGGCAGCCCCGGCCGTAACGCCCGTCGAACGCTCGCTCATGTCCTGGAAGGCGATCTCGTCAAGGTCCTTCACCATCTGGCGCAGATCGCCCGCGACGGTGACGGCCGCGTTGGACAGAGTCAGTTCCTTGTCCGACGTGACGTTCGTCACCGTGAAGTTGTATTCGGTAAAGAGATGGCCACCGAGCGCATCGTCACCGGGTGGAATCACCTTGTTGAGCACGATCTCAAAGCCGTCGAGCCTCGCCGGCTGGCCGGGGCTGAGCTTCAGCACGGCCGGAGCAGTGCTCGCCTTCGCGGGCTCCTTCGCGCCCTTCTTAGTGTCGGCAGCATCGGCGCCGCTGGTGAGGGCCAGAACACTGACCAGGATGAACAGCATGGAGCGGATGGATCGCATCGGAAACTCTCCTGAATTGGGTGCCCTATACGCAATTGTCACATAGAAGCTACTCATGCCGATGTCGATATTCAGTTGGCCGAAAAATCATGCCGGAATATCCCACGGCGGGCCAGGCAGTCCCAAGGCGTGCTCTCCAATGCCGATAGTGGTCAACGCGTGCCGTGCCGCCTGCGTTGTGCACCGAGAATATACTGATCGTATAAACCGCTCCGAGGGAGGGATTAGCATGGCGACGGACGATCTGGGCGGGCATCCGACCCTGAACGTGTTAAAGATGACGGCACTCTTGCTATTGATGACAGCAGCGTTGGTAGGCGCGTTTGTATGGCTACATCCCATCGTCGGCGCCGTCGTTGGCTTTTTCGTGGCTTTAAGCTGGATGACGGTTGGACCCCAACAGCTCGGAAAGCTCATCGCCTCGGGCCTCAATTCACGCATATACAACGAAGCACGGCGGCTCGTGGCAAACGGGGAATTGACTCCGTCGTATATGGGAAGAAATCAGGTCTGTAACGGCTTCGCTGTCGTCGACGAGAAGGGTCAGATGCTGTATCTCAATGGCCGTACGTTGAAGTTCGCCGATGTCAAATCGATTGGCTGTCGGGGAGGTTCAAAGGGCGAACATTACGTCGAGTTCGTTCTTTGCGGTGGCGAGGCCCCCGTGCAGAAAGTTGAGTTTGAAGACCTGCACACAGCTGAAACTTTCTACCATCGGCTCCGCAATACCCTTGGCTTTGCCTAAGCGTCTTGCATCGGCCGCGCTTGCCGCGGTCTTCCTATTCTCAGCACCGGCGATTGCAGACCGGCCAACTGACACGACATTGCTGACCGTCCTCGCGCCAAGGAAGAAGAAGCAGCGAGTCCCGAAACCGCCGCAAAGGACTCCTGAGAAACCCAAGGCCGATGGTCATTCCCCTACCAAACAAAGGGAAGGTGCCACCGAAGGCGGGGGAAACCGCCAGGCTTCTCCTAAAGTTGAGCCGTAGGCGAGGGATGGGGCGCAGTCCCCATCCGTAAAATCAGCCCAGTTTTCTTGCAAGGTCCTCGGCGCGCGGATGGTAGTAGCGCATCAGCATCCTTGGCGACTTGTGCCCCGTTACCTTTCCAAGCTCATGCATCTGGAGTCTATCGGCCAAGCGACTCGTGGCCTCGTGCCTCAAATCGTGGAACCTGAAATCGAGGATG
Source organism: Rhodocyclaceae bacterium (assembly GCA_027310465.1). Classification (GTDB taxonomy): domain Bacteria; phylum Pseudomonadota; class Gammaproteobacteria; order Burkholderiales; family Rhodocyclaceae; genus Nitricoxidireducens. The sequence continues at coordinate 9,074 of DAIDAU010000036.1, read as the reverse complement.
CCCGCTCGCTTGGCGGCGCGCTGAAATCCCTCTGTAATGGCCGTTTCGCTAGTATCGAAGACCCGCCCCGCGATGTTGCGCGGGAGGCTTTCCAGGACCGCTACTGCTCTCGTTGAGAGCGGAACATCGCGGGAGCTACCGTTCTTGGTTTCAGGCAAATGCACCACCCGACGCTTGAGATCCACATGCTCCCATTTCAGGGCCAGCAGCTCGCCGCGGCGCATGGCGGTCTCCAGTGCGAGTAACACCGCCGACTTGAGGTGCTTTCCCCGGCTGGCATCGAGCGCAGCCAGGAGCCTCTTTTCCTCGTCGTCCTCCAGCCGTCGCTCGCGGGCGTTGGCGATTGTCGGCATGCGCACAGCGGCCACCGGATTGCCGAGGGGCAACGGAATGCCGAAGTCGCGAGCCGCAGCCTTGTAGAGCCTATTCAGTACGGCCAGATAATGCTGAACCGTCTGCGCAGACAGCCTCTTACCTAACTCGTCGCGCCACTTGGCCACCATCGCTGGCGTCACGGCCGAAAGATTGTAGTTGCCAAACTTCGCTTCTACCGCCTTAAGCCTACTTTCCTCCTGGCGTTGCCCGCGCATCTTCGGCGTCAGTTCTTCCCGATAGCGTTTGGCTAGTTCCTTTATTGTGGTTCGTGCTGCCTCGTCGCGAGGGATGAATGCACCGGTATCCATCTCTCGCTCAACCGAGCGCACCCACTTTTCTGCATCGCGCCGGGTTTCGAAGGTCTTCGATTGGGGCGGGAATCCGGCTCTTCTGACCTGCGCTTGATACTGGTAAGCTCCTCGCGTTCTGATGGTGCCCACGTTTTATCGCTCCTGTGACAAGGCTGTGACAAATATAGCTCTAATTCGTGAAAAGCTTGATATTTACGAGCGATTAATGCGGCTCGACAAGCCCATCGGCATCCTGCTGCTGCTGTGGCCCACGCTCTGGGCGCTCTGGATGTCGAGCGCCGGCGTGCCGGGCCTGATGCTGGTCTGGATATTCACGCTCGGCACGGTGCTGATGCGCTCGGCCGGCTGCGTGATCAACGACTACGCCGACCGCGACTTCGATCCGCACGTCAAGCGCACCCAGGACCGCCCGCTCGCCGCCGGCACGGTGACGGTGCGCGAGGCCTTCGGCCTGTTCGGCGTGCTCGTGCTGTGCTCGTTCCTGCTGATCGTGCCGCTGGGCCGGAACGTCATGCTCTGGTCGGTGGCGGCGCTGTTCCTGGCCGCGAGCTATCCGTTCACCAAGCGCTTCTTCGCCGTGCCGCAGGCTTATCTCGGCGTCGCCTTCGGCTTCGGCATCCCGATGTCCTACGTCGCCGTGCTCGGCCAGACCGTGCCGATCACCTGGCTGCTGCTCACGGCCAACGTGTTCTGGGCGATGGCCTACGACACCGAGTACGCGATGGTCGATCGCGACGACGACCTGCGCATCGGCATCAAGACCTCGGCGATCACCTTCGGCCGCTTCGACGTGGCGATCGTCATGGCCTGCTACGCCGCGACGCTGGGGCTGCTCGCCTGGGCCGGCCATCTGCTGCGCTACGGCGCCTTCTACTACGTCGGCCTGGCCGTCGCCGCGGCCACCGCCGGCTATCACTACACGCTGATCCGCGGCCGCGAGCGCATGCCGTGCTTCAAGGCCTTCCCGCACAACAACTGGTTCGGCGCGGCGGTGTTCGCCGGCATCGTCGCCGAGCTGAACCTGAAGCCCTTGCTCGGGTAAGCTCACATGGCCGACTACGAAGTGCTGACGGCAAACGACGATTTCGAAGGCCCGCGCGCCTGGTGCCACGTCATGTACGGCCTGCATGCGCTCTCCGCGCTCGGCGGCCTGCTGACCTCGGCGACGATCGTCGGCGCCTTCGTCACGGGCTGGCCGTCGCTGCTGGCGGTGGTGATCAACTACGCGACGCGCCGCCGCGTCGTGGCGAGCTGGCTGGAAAGCCATTGGCGCTGGCAGCTGCGCACCTTCTGGTTCGCGGTGCTGTGGGCGGCCGTCGCGCTGATGCTCTTCTTCAGCTTTCTCGGCATCCCGCTGGCCGTCGCGGTGATCGTCGGTACCGGGCTGTGGGTGCTCTATCGCGTGGCGCGCGGCTGGCTGGTGCTGCTCGACCGCAGGGCGATCGCATAGAGCAGGTGGTAGCTGATGCCCGCGTGGCGGGCTTCCTCCAGCGCGCGCAGCACCTGCCGCAGCTGGCCCGCCGACAGGGGCTGGGCTCCCGGCTCCGGCGTATCGGCGCCGATGCGCCGCAGTCCGCGCAGGAATTCGAGCGGATCGGCGAGCGGCTCCAGCACCAGCTCCTCCTCGATCTCGACGTCGAGGTGCCGCGGAAAGGCGCGCGCGAGTTCCCCGGCGTCGGGGTAGGTGGGCGTCGCGGCGCTGACGCCGGCCGCGTCGTGCGCGGCGCGCCACTCGGTGAAGGTGTCGATGCCGAGCGTGGCGATGGCGATGCAGCCGCCGGGCTTCAGCAGGTCCGAAAGGGCGGCCAGCGCGCCCGGCAGGTCGACGAACCATTGCGCGGCGAGGCTGGCGACGACGAGGTCGAAACGGCTCGGCGCCAGCGACGGCAGTTCGCCGTCCATGACCGCGTAGCGTGCGACCTCGCCGATCTCGCGCCGGCAGGCGCGCACCATGGCCGGCGCGATGTCGCTGACGATCCAGTCGCCGCCGATGGCGGGCAGCAGTTCGCGTGTCAGATGGCCGGTGCCACAGCCGATCTCGAGCACGGCGGGAGCGTGCGGCAGCCGCAAGGCCTTGACGCGCTCCGCGAGGCGCAAGGCGGCCTGCCGCTGGACCTGGCTATGGGCCTCGTAGTCGGGTGCGGCGGCGCCGAAGCGGGCGGCGATGCGCGATTTGTGATCTCTCATCACGGTGCCATCTCGCGGATAAAAGCGGCGCATTCCGCTGGGTGCGTCAGTGGCAGCAGGTGATCGCCCTCCTCGACCCAGCGAAGATTGCGTATAGGCAGCATAGCGCCAATAGCGCCGCTTAGCGCGGCGGAAACGATCGCATCCCGGCGGCCGGCGAGCAGGCGGATATCGGCGGCGCGCGCCGCCCACCGGCCCCGGGCATCGAGGCGGCCGAGGGTCTCCAGCCCGGCGGCCAGCGGCCCGGTGTCGTCCGGCAAGCCTGGGCCCGGTCCGCCGCAGGCTTTCTGGAAGTCGGCGAGCACGGCGGCCGGCGCCTCGAGGAAGCGCTTGCGCATGCGTTCCAGCACGCGCGGCGCCACGCCCGTCGGGAAATCGGCGGCGGCGGTGAAGCGCGGAAAGCCGTTGATGGCGATCAGCGTGCGCCACGGCAGGTCGCTCGCCAGCCACCAGAGCGCGCCGAGCGAATGGCCGACGGCGATGCGGGGTGCATCGCTCGGCGTTGGCGGCTTCGGGCTGCCGAAGTAGCCGAGGTCGCAGACCTCGACGTCGAGCCCGTCGAGCAGCGGCAGGACTTCGCGCCAAAGCGACGCGTCGTAGCCCCAGCCGTGGAGAAGGGTGATGCGGGGAGGCATATCAGACGACTTCACGGATCATGGCCGCGTCGAGGACAAGGCAATGCTTGCGACGGCGAAGGGTACCCCCTGGCTTTTAACCGCCAAGGGCGACGGGTGGTCGTCGCCGCTTCGTGTCCCCCGGCGGACAAGAGCGATACGGCGTCCGCCTCCTCCTTTACCTACGCGTCGACGACCCCCCGCCACCCTTGGCTCGACGCTCTGCCGTTCTGGTCGCTGGCCCGAGCGCCGAGGCCCGGCGTCCTGCCATTGTTGAATAAGCCGCCTCATCCCAGTACAGAGAGAGCGTCGAGCAGCAAGTCGAAATCCGCCTCCGAGTGCGCCGACGAGAGCGCGAAGCGCAGCCGGCTGGCGCCTTCCGGCACCGTGGGCGGACGGATGGCGACGGCGAGCACGCCGCGTTCCTCGAGACGCCGCTGGGCGGCTAGCGCGCGCTCTTCGCCGCCGAGCACGGCGGGCACGATCTGCGTCGTCGAGGCGAGGGTGGAGAGGCCGAGCTCCGCGAGGCGGCTGCGCAGGCGATCGCCACGCATGGTCAGCAGTGTGCGTTCGGCATCCATTGCCGGGATCAGGTCGAGCGCCGCGTCGACGGCGCCGCAGGCGGCCGGCGCCGGGGCCGTCGAGTAGATGAAGCCGGCGCAGCGATTGACGAGGTAGTCGATGAGGCGGCGCGAACCCGCGATGTAGGCGCCGGCGCTGCCGAAGGCCTTGCCCAGCGTGCCCATGATCACGGCGCCCGGCGCATCGCCGCCGAGGCCGCGGCCGCGGGGACCCAGGACGCCGGTGGCATGCGCCTCGTCGAGATAGAGCAGTGCGTTGCGGCGCTTCGCGATGTCGTGGAGGGCGGCGACGTCGGCGCGGTCGCCGTCCATGCTGAAGACGGACTCGGTGACGATGAAGCAGGGCTGGCCCGGCGCGTGCTGCGCCAGCAGTTCCTCGAGATGTGCGAGCTCGTTGTGGCGGAAGCGGATCTCCTTCACGCCGGCGGCCGCGCAGCCGGCGTGCAGGCTGGCGTGGTTGAGCCGATCGGTGAACACCAGGGCGTTGCGCCCGCCGGCGAGTTCGAACAGCGCCGGCAGCACGGCCGCGTTGGCCTGGTAGCCGGCGTTGAAGATCAATGCGGCTTCGGTGCCCTTGAAGGCCGCGAGCCGCGCTTCGAGCTCCAGCAGCGCTTCGAGCGTGCCGGTGACGAGGCGGGCGGCGCGGGCGCCGGCGCCGAAGCGCTCGACCCATTCGACGGCGCGCGCCTTCAATGCCGGATGCTGCGAGAGCCCGAGGTAATCGTTGGACGAGGCGTCGATCAGGCTGCGGCCGTCGGCGAGCACGAGGCGCGGGCCGGGGATCGCCACGGCGCGCAGGCGGCGCCGGCGTCCGGCGGCGTCGGTTTCGGCGAGTGCCGCGTCGATCGCTTGGTCAAACCACATCGCCGGCTCCCGCAGCGCCGCGCTGGTTGCGCGACCAGTGCTCGACCACTTCGCAGACAGCCGAGGTCAAGGCGCGCAGGTCGGCCGCCTCGATGATGAAAGGCGGCATGACATAGACGATGTTGCCGAAAGGCCGCAGCCAGACGCCGCGTTCGACGAAGGCGGGGCGCAGGCCGGCAGCCGGCGCGGCGAGCTCGACGACGCCGATGGCGCCCTTCACGCGCACGTCGGCAACGCCCGGCATGGCGCGGCACGGTTCGAGCTCGCGCGCCAGCTGCGCTTCGATCGCGGCGACCTGGGCGAGCCGCGGCTCGGACTCGAACAGGTCGAGCGAGGCGTCGGCGGCGGCGCAGGCGAGCGCGTTGGCCATGAAGGTGGGGCCGTGCATCAGCGCGCGCTCGAACTCGCTGCCGAGAAAAGCGGCGAAGACGTGCTCGCGCGCGACCGTGGCGGCGAGCGGCAGCGTGCCGCCGGAGAGCGCCTTCGACAGGCAGACGATGTCGGGAACGATGCCGGCCTGTTCGCAGGCGAACAGGCTGCCGGTGCGGCCGAAGCCGGTCATGATCTCGTCCGCGATCAGCAGCAGGCCGTGGCGGTCGCAGGCGTCGCGCAGGCGCGCGAGCGTCGCGGCGTCGTGCATGCGCATGCCGCCGGCGCCCTGCACCAGCGGTTCGACGATGACGGCCGCCAGCTCCGATGCCTCTCGGTCCAGCAGAAAGTCGAGCACCATCGTGGAAACTTGGTCGCGCGGCAGGTCGGCGAGGAGGGCCGGCGGCACGATGCCGCGGAAGGCATCGTGCATGCCGACATCGGGATCGGTCATCGCCATGGTCATGAAGGTATCGCCGTGATAGCCACGGCGGAGGGCGAGGATGCCGCGCCGCTGCGGCTCGCCGCGATTGCGCCAGTATTGCAGCGCCATCTTCAGCGCGATCTCGACCGAGACGGAGCCGGATTCGGAGAAGAACACGTGGTCGAGGTCGCCTGCCAGCTTGGCGGCGAGCCGCTCGGCCAGCCGGTAGGCAGGCTCATGCGCCAGGCCGGCGAACATCACGTGCGAGAGCCGGCCTGCCTGCTGCTGAATCGCGCCGACGATGTGCGGATGGCTGTGGCCGTGGCAGGCGGTCCACCACGACGAAATGCCGTCGATGAATTCGCGGCCGTCGGCGAGCCGGAGCCGCACGCCCGAGGCGGAAACGACCGGCAGCGGCAGGGCGGCATCCGCCATTTGGGCATACGGCAGCCAGACATGATCGAGGGTCAGCCAGGTGGGGGGCGCGGCCATGGGAGAAGACCGGGGGCGCTACAATGCCGGCGCGATGGGAAACGCGTATTTTATCACCGCCACCGGTACGGACACCGGCAAGACCTTTGTCGCAGAGGGCTTGGCGCGCGCCTGGCGGCGGCGCGGGCGGGCCGTGCGCGCGCTCAAGCCCGTCATGAGCGGCTATTCGCCCGAGCAGGCTTCGCAGTCCGATGCCGGCCGCCTGCTGGCGGCGTGCGGCGAGGCAGTCACGCAAGGCAGCGTCGCCGCGATCTCGCCGTGGCGTTTCGCGGCCCCGCTGTCGCCCGATCGTGCTGCGGCGCTCGAGGGCCGCAGCATCGATTTCGACGATCTCGTCGCCTGGTGCCGCCGCGAAGTGCTGCGCAGCCAGGACGCCGTCCTCGTGGAAGGCGTCGGCGGCGTCATGGTGCCGCTCGACGAGCACAACACCGTGCGCGAGTGGATCATTGCGCTGGACTTGCCCGTGCTGCTGGTGGCCGGCACCTATCTCGGCGGCGTCAGCCATGCCCTCACGGCGGTGGCGGCGCTGCGCGAGGTCGGCGCGACGCCGAGCGTGATAGCGGTGAATGAAAGCGTCGACGGCGTTGGGCTCGAGACCACGCTGGCCTCGCTGCGGCCCCATCTCGACAACATCCCGATCTTCGCCATCGGCCGGGACGATGCGCCGGGACTGGAAGGTTTCGCCGCCGACATCCTCGCGTCCGACCCATAGCTTGCATTCCTGTCGTCGGTCGACGACAGTTGCTATGAGCATGTCCCTGTTCGTTAAATTGCGCGCCTGCAAAGGCAGAGCCGGGCTCCATGGACAGAAAAGCAATCCTCACCAAGACCGCCAAGGGAATGCGCGAGGCGTCCGGCACCGCGCCTTCCCTCGCGCGCGATCTCAGAGCCGTGCTGCAGGCAGTGGACGGCAAGTCGACGCCGGACGAATTGGCGCAGCGCCTCGATCAGGCGGCCGATCCGGCTTTCGAGCAGAGGATCGAGCGTCTCGCGGCGGAAGGCTATATACGCGAAATTCCCGTGCCGGCAAAGGACACGGGCGATGCCTTGGACCTCGACTTTACGCGCGCGCCGAGTCGCTCCAATCCACAGCAGGAATCCGAACTGGAAGCCCGGCGCAAGGCCAAGGCGACCGTGAAGCGCTGGGCGGACGAGCGCGCGAAGCAGCGCGCCGAAGAGCGCACCGCCCGGGAAGCGGAGGAACACGTCAAGCGTGCAGCCGAGGCGGCGGCCCGGGAAGCGGAGGAACAGGCCAAGCGGGCGGCCGAGGCGGCTGCCCGGGAAGCCGTCGAACGAGCCAAGCGCGAAACGGCGGAGCGGGCGCGCATGGAAGCTGCCGAGCTGGCGGCGCGAGAGGCCGAAAAGGAGGCGCGGCGTGCCAAGGAGCAGGCGCGCCAAGCCGAAGAACAAGCCCGCCGGGCGGAAGAGCAGGCACGCCGGGAATCGGAAATCAGGGCGGCCGCCGAGGCCGCGGACCGCACACGCCGCGAGGCGGAGGAACGGGCGCGGCGGGACGCCGAGGAATTGGCTCGCCGCCTGGCGGAGGAGTTGTCACGGCGCGAAGCGGAGGACAAAGCCAGACGCGCGGCGGAAGAAGCCGCTCGCCAGCAGATCGAGGAGCGAACCCGCCGCGCAGCGGAAGAGGCTGCTCGGCGCGCCGTCGAAGAAGCGGCTCGCCGGGAGGCCGAGGAGCGTGCGCGTCGCGAGGCCGAGGAAGCGACGCGCCGCGAGGCCGAGGAAACCGCGCGCCGCGAGGCCGAAGAGTCGGCTCGGCGCGCCGCGAGAGAATCGGCTCGGCGCGAGGCAGAGGAACGGCAAAAGCGCGAGGCGGAACAGCGGGCTCTGCGCCAGGCGGAGCGCCAAGCCGGCCGCGAAGCGGCGCAGCGGGCAAGGCGCGCGGCGCGGGAGAGGCTGCTCAGTACCCTGCGGGACCTCCTTCGCGGTGGGATGGCCCGATTCGCGGCGCGGGCCGAAACCAAGGCCCGTCGCGAGATTCCGGCGACTGCCGAAGAGCGCGTCCGTGTCGCCGCGCCAGCGGAGCGCCGCCGGCCGAGGCGCCGCGGCCGAGCGATCGCGTTTGCCGCGCTCGCGTCGCTCATGGGCGCGCTGGCGCTGCTGCATCTGATGTCTTTCGACAGCCAGGCCGCGCGTTTCGAGAAGGCCGCCGCCGCCCGTTTCCATCAGCCGGTCACCATCCGCGCGGTTCGCTTTTCATTGTTCTTGCGCCCGCACTGGAACCTCGAAGGCGTGACGATCGGCGGCGCCGGCCAGATTCGCGCGCCGCGCGTTCGCCTCTACACGGCATGGTTCGGCGGCGAGTCGGCCGTCGAGGCGATCGAGGCCGATGCGCCGGTGCTGAGCGAGGAAGGCTTGGGCTGGCTGGTGCTCGCCACGTTTCATGACGTAAGCATTGGCCGCTTCGACGCGCGCGGTGCGCTGCTCGCCTCGGAAAGTCTCGGGGCGCCGAAGTTCGATGTCAGCGCAGAGGCCGGTGCCGACGGAAGCCGGCGCAACATGCGCGTCGCCCTCGACGGCACGGACATCGACCTGACGCTGACGCCCGAGCAAGAGACGGTGCGGTTCTCGGCCCGGTCGAACGAGTTCAAGCCGCCCTTCCTTGCGGCGATGCCGGCGCTGACGGACTTTCAGGCCGAAGGCGTGGTCGAGCCGGAGGGATTGCGCGTGACGCGCTTCGAGGGCTCGGTCGGCGGCGGCACGATCAGCGGCAGCGCGCGTCTGAATGTCGGCGAACGGGCTTTCGAAGGCGATGTGACGGCCAAGCACATCGACATGGCGAAGGCGATGCGCGGCGTATTCGAAAGCGGCATGCTGGACGGCAGCGGCACTTTCGGCCTGC
>DAIDAU010000028.1 GCA_027310465.1 Rhodocyclaceae bacterium | reverse complement strand
GGGCAATTTCACAACGAGAAAGGGGAAACTATGGCTTGGCAACTTCTTTTTGGTAGCGACATCGGCCTGTTGAGCTTGTTCACCATCGCGTTCGTCATCGTCATGGCGATCTTCCTGGTCAGCTTCTTCACCAAGCATGCTGAGGAAGACGCGAAGAAGGCGCTCAAGCACTAGAGCGCTGTTTCACGTTGCGAGGGGATGGCGGGGAAACCTGCCATCCCCTTTTAGTTGGCGGGGCCCACTCCGATCGGCGGCGGCGCCAGATTGACGATGCGGGAAAACAGCCCGCGGAATTCCTCTTCCAACTTCGTCCCGAAGCGCGGGTCGCCGTTCTCGCCGAAAGCCTCGGCGATCTCCACCCAGTCGGCCGGCGTCAGATACTCCTTGGCCAGCGGGATCACGATCTTCTCCTCCACGCTGACGTGCCGCCAGATCGTGGCGGTGAACTTTTCCAGCGCCTCGGCGAACCGCTCCAAGCCGCCGGGTTTGCCGGCCTCGTACTGGCCCAGGGCGTGTTCGAGGTCGCGCACCGCGCGGCCGCCGTCGACGTGTTCCATCTGTAGCTGCTCCAGCGCCGTGTCGGCCAGATGCGTGCGGGCGCGCAGCTTGGCGAACAGATACTCGTCCTCCTTCGGATGGTGGATCTTCTCGGGAAACGCCTCGAGGTAGTAGATCATCGCCCACAGCAGCTTGAAATCGGGCGCATGGCGCTTGTGGCGCGTCTCGTGGAGCAGATACTTGAGGCCGTGCAGCATCGCCGCAAACGTGCGGTGCTCGTCGTGCAGCGTGGTCAGCGCGGCGTTCAGCATGGCGATCGCTTCCGGCGGCCGCAAGGCGCTCAGCGATAGACCAGCACCGGCACGGTGGAATGCGTGAGCACTTTCTGGGTTTCGGATCCGAGCAGCAGCCCGCTGATGCCGCGCCGGCCGTGGGATGCCATGAAGATCAGATCGCAGCCGGCGTCGGTCGCCGCATCGATGATGGCTTCATACGGCACGTCGCTGGTGAGGCTCACCGAGCCGCACGGCACGCCCGCCTCGCCGGCGATCTTCTCGCAGGCGGAGAGCACTTCGGAGGCCTGCTTGTCCGCCATTTCGGCGAACTTCTCGGGCGTCGTCGGGTCGATCAGCGCGCCTTCGCCGTAGAAAGCGACCGGATAGTCGGGCTTGGCGAAGAAGAAGGTAACACGGGCGCCGGCATCCTTGGCGAAGCTGACCGCCCGCTTCACGGTATCGGCCGACAACTGGGACCCGTCGGTGGGAACAAGAATATGCTTGAACATGCCATCGCTCCCTAAGTCTGATTCGAGGAATCGGCTGTGCTGCAACCGCCCACTGCACCATAATCATAGCGGATCGGGCGACTGCCGTCGGCGACGCTTCGCGCGAACGGCCGTGCCACAATATCGATGTCGCCATCAGCATCAGGGAGCGGTCATGACCACTGCAAAATCGAAAACTGCCGCCACGCCCCAGGCCACCTGGCGCGCAATCGACGAGGCGGTGGAATCGAACGTCGATCCGATGGGCGTGATCACGCCGATGCTGCACTCGCAGCTGGCGTGGCTGATGCACCCGCAGGAACTGGCCGAGGCGGCGGCCGGGTTCTCGAGCCGCATGATGGCCCTGAATGCGCATTCCTGGTACCGCGCGCTGGGCCTGCACAGCGCCGACGTCGAAAAGCCCCACCCGGACGATGTCCGCTTCAGCGATCCGGTGTGGACCGAATCGGCGACATGGGACATCGCCAAGGAATGGTATCTGGCCGTCACCCACCAGGTCCAGGACATGCTCTATGCGACGCCGGGGCTGTCGGGCAAGGACCGCCGCCGCGCCGCCTTCTGGTGGCGCAAGTGGCTCAACGCGATGGCGCCGACCAACTTCCTGTGGACCAACCCCGTGGCGCTGCGCAAGGCGGCCGAGACGAACGGCGAGAGCCTGATCCGCGGCCTGCACAATTTCGTCGCGGACTTGAAGGCCGGCACGGTGCGGATGACCGACCCCGAGGATTTCACGGTCGGCAGGAACCTCGCCACGACCCCGGGGAAAGTCGTCTTCCGCAACCGCCTGCTGGAAGTCATCCACTATGCGCCGACGCGGGCCGAGGTCTACCAGACGCCGATCGTCATCGTGACGCCGTGGATCAACAAGTTCTACATCCTCGACCTCAATCCGAAGAAGAGCATGGTCAAGTTCCTGCTCGACCAGGGCTTCGACGTCTATGTGACGAGCTGGAAGAATCCGACCGCCGACATGCGCGACGTCTCGTTCGACGACTACCTGAACGACGGCATCGCCAGGATCATCGACGTCGCCCGCGGCATCTCGGGCGCCCCGCAGGTGCATGCGGTCGGCTATTGCATCGGCGGCGCGGCGCTCGCGACCTACGCGGCCTGGGCCAACCGGCATTTCGCCGCCGGGCAGGTGCCGCTCGCGAGCATCACGCTGTTCACGTCGCTGGTCGACTACCACAAGCCGGGCGACATCGAAGTGTTCCTCGACGAGGGAAGCTTCCGCTATCTGACGCGCGCCATGACGCAGAGGGGCTTTCTCGACGGCAAGGAGATGGCGGCCGCCTTCCGCCTGCTGCGCTCCAACAGCCTGATCTGGCACTACGTCGTGCACGGCTATCTCTACGGCGAGACGCCGCCGCCGTTCGACGTGCTGTACTGGAACATGGACACGACGCGCATGCCGGCGGCGATGCATGGCTGGTACTTGCGCGAGTTCTACCTGAACAACAACCTGATCAAGAAGGACGCGCTGACGGTCGCCGGCGAGCCGATCGACCTGCAGCGCATCGTGCAGCCCGTCTACGCGGTTTCCGCCGCCGACGACCATATCGCGCCGTGGAAGCAGGCGTTCCGGATCAACGCGTTCGTCAATGGCTCCAAGCGCTTCGTGCTGTCGAGCTCCGGCCATATCCTCGGCATCGTCAATCCCGTCGTCACGCCGCCCAAGCGCGAATACTGGGTCGGATCGGCGGAGCGGCACGACGGCGCCGAGAGCTGGCACGAACGCGCCGAGCATCGCCCCGGCAGCTGGTGGCCGGACTGGATCGGCTGGCTGACGCCGATGTCCGGCGGGCGGCGCGCCGCGCCGCCGGAGGCGACGGCGGAGCATCCGGCGCTGGCTGCTGCGCCTGGATCGTACGTAATTGAATAATAATAACTTTCGGTGTGCCTCGGGATCCGCCGCCGTTCCCACTTTGGCCATACGGATTATTGCCACGTCATAGTGGAAAGCAGGTAATCTTGCCGCTTCTCGTTAGGGCTTTGGCATGATCATCAGTTCTTTTCCTCCCTTGCGCATCAAGGGTCGCGAGTTGCTGCCGGTGGTCCAGGGCGGCATGGGCGTCGGCGTTTCGGCGCACCGCCTGGCCGGCGCCGTGGCGCAGCAGGGCGGCGTCGGCACCATCGCCAGCGTCGATCTGCGGCGCCTTCACCCCGACCTGATGGCGCGCACCGGGCGCAGCTCGACGCTGTCCGGCGCGGCGCTCAAGGACGCGGTCAACGAGGCCAACCTCGAGGCGCTGGACCGCGAGGTGCGCGCGGCCAAGGAGCTTTCGCAAGGCCGCGGCCTGGTGGCCGTCAACGTCATGCGCGCGGTGTCCGACTATGTCGCTCACGTCAGCCAGGCGTGCCGGAGCGGCGTGGACGCGATCGTGATGGGCGCGGGCCTGCCGCTCGACCTGCCCGACATGGCGGCCGAGCATCCCGACGTGGCGCTGATTCCCATCCTGTCCGACGTGCGCGGCATTTCGCTGCTGGTCAAGAAATGGCTGCGCAAGGGCCGCCTGCCGGACGCCGTCGTGATCGAGCATCCGCGCTACGCCGGTGGACACCTGGGCGCGCCGCGGCCCGAGGACATCGGCGATGCGCGCTTCGATTTCTCGACCGTGCTGCCGGGCGCCCGGGCGGCGCTGGAGGACATGGGGGTGGATCCAGTGTCGGTTCCCCTGATTCCGGCGGGCGGCATCAACAACTTCGAGAAGGTGAAGACCCTGTTCGGCCTGGGCGCTGCCGCGATCCAGGTCGGGACGCCGTTCGCGGTCACCGCCGAGGGCGACGCGCACCCGAACTTCAAGCGCGTGCTGGCCGAGGCCAGGCCGGAGGACATCGTCACCTTCATGAGCGTCGCGGGCCTGCCGGCGCGCGCCGTGCGCACGCCCTGGCTGGAGACCTACCTGCGGCGCGCGGAAAAGCTCTGCGCCGCGGCCGTCGGCAAGGCGCGCAAGTGCACGCTCGCCTGGGATTGCCTGCTGTCGTGCGGCTTGCGCGACAGCCTGCCCAAGGCCGGTCAGTTCTGCATCGACAATCAGCTCGCGGCGGCGCTGCACGGCGACGTCGAAAAGGGACTGTTCTTCCGCGGGGCCGAGAGCCTGCCTTTCGGTTCGGCGATCCGTCCGGTCAAGGAACTCATCGACTATCTGATGAACGGAAGGATGCCTCGCCTGGCTTAAGGGGGCGGGTTGTCCCGCCTGGACGTAGGTGTTATCGCCGGCTGAGGCCGGCCGCTCCGGCTTCTTGATTGCCATCAAGGCGTCGGCGCGACGAGGACAGAGAGAATCGTCCCATCTCCCACCGGACAATGGACAGCATGAATCCGACTCAGCCTCTGCAGCAGCATCACAAGCATTGCGACGACCTCTTCGCCGCCGCCGAAGCGTTGGCGCAGGCCGGCGACTGGCCGGCGTGCGCAAGCACGTCGACCCAGTTCTGCGACGAAATCGAAGCGCATTTCGCGACCGAGGAGCAGGTGCTCTTCCCCGCCTTTGCCGCGGCGACCGGCATGAGCGGCGGCCCGGTGGCCGTCATGCGCATGGAGCACGCGCAGATGCGCGACCTCATGGCGCAGATGAAGGCGGCCGTGAAGGCGCGCGACCGCAACGGCTACGGCGGAGCCGCCGACACCCTGCTGATCCTCATGCAGCAGCACAACATGAAGGAAGAGAATATCCTCTATCCCATGTGCGACAACTCGCTCGGCGCCAGCAGCCTCGATATCGGCGGTGCGCTCAACGAACGCCTGGAAGGTCAATGCCAGACGAAAACCTGATCGACGGCCGCAACATGTCGCCGCCGGAACCGCTCGAACTCGCGCTGACGGCGCTCGACACCCTGGCGCCCGACGACGAGCTCGTGCTGCTGCTCTACTGCCAGCCCCAGCCGCTCTTCAGCATGCTGCGGCAGAACGGCTACAAATGGGTGGAGACCGTGCAGGACGACGGCACGCACGAGATACGCATCCGCAAGGCTTGACCGTAGGTCCGCCGCAGCCGGGAATCATCCATGCATCCCAACCTGTCGTTCGAGCAGGCGCCGCCCATCTCCGTGCCTTACCGCTTCTTCGTCACCGCGCCCTGGTTCGGCGTCGCGGCGGGGTTGCTGCTGGCGTGGGGCGGCGAGAACGCGCTGATCTCGCGCTGGGCTCCCAGCGCGCTCGCGGCGACGCATCTGCTCGTCGCCGGCTTCATGCTGCAGGCGATGTGCGGCGCGCTGCTGCAGTTCGTCCCCGTGGCCGCCGGGGGCAACGTCTGGCGCGCGAGGCAGGTCGCGCTGTTCGTGCATCCCTTGCTCGCCGCCGGCGCCGCTTGCTTGGCGACGGCCTTCCTCACCGCGAAGAGCGGCTTCTTCATCGCCGCGGCCGCGACCTTCGCCACGGCGATCACGGGCTACGCCGGCATCGTCGGACTCGCCTTGCAGCGTACGCCGGGCAAGGGGCCGACACTGATGGCGCTGCGCATCGCCGTGACCGGGCTTGCGATCACCGTGGGACTCGGCGTCACGCTGGCGACGAGCCTGGGAACCGGCGCCGGCCTGCCGGTGCTCGAAATCACGCAGGTCCACGCCGCGTGGGGACTCGGCGGCTGGGCCCTGGTGCTGCTCATGGGCGTTTCGTACTACGTGGTGCCGATGTTCCAGCTGACGCCGCCCTATCCGGCACGCCTCGCGCGGAGCCTGCCCCTCGCGCTGATCGCGGTGCTCGTCTTGTGGTCCGCGCAACTCGGCGGAACCGGCGCCGGCTGGCAACAAGGGGTGCTGCTGGCGGGCGTCGCCTTGGCGGGCGTCTATGCCGTCACGACGCTGGTGCTCCAGCATCGCCGGCGCCGGAAAGTCGCGGACCCCACCTTGTACTTCTTCCGCGGCGCCATGGTGCTGCTCGTCGCCGTGGCCGTCTCCAGCCTCTGGTTCGGGCTCGACGCCGATCTCGGCGGCGACCGGCGCGCCGCCATCTGGATCGGACTGCTGGCGATTCCCGGCGTCTTCGTCTCGGCGATTTCCGGCATGCTCTATAAGATCGTGCCGTTCCTCAACTGGCTGCATCTGCAATCCCTCGGCGGACCGGGCCAGATGCCGCCCAACATGCGGGAGATGATTTCCGAGCGCGCCATGATGGGCCACATGTGGCTGCACTTCTCCGCGGTGGCGACGCTGCTGGCGTCGGTGATCTTCCCGGTCCTGACGCGGCCCGGCGGCCTGCTGTTCGCGGCGGCCTGCGCCTGGCTGGGGGTGAACCTGGCCGGCGGAGTGCGCGCCTACCTGCGCTTTCGCAAGCGCATGACCGCCGCCGCGACTGCCTGATGTACTTCGCCGTCAAGCATCTTCACGTCACCTGCGCGGTCCTGAGCGGCACGGGGCTGTTCCTGCGCGGCCTGCTGATGATGGCGGATTCGCCGCTGCTGCAGCGGCGCTGGGTGAAGACGCTGCCGCACGTCAACGACACCCTCCTGCTGCTCGCGGCGCTGACCTTGACGGTGCTGATCGGCCAGTATCCGTTCGTCAACGGCTGGCTGACGGCCAAGGTCCTCGGCGTCACCCTCTACATCATTCTCGGCGCGCTGGCGCTCAAGGCCGGACGGCCGCGCGCCTTCCGCATCTCGGCGCTGTTCGCGGCGATGAGCGTCTTCGCCTACATCGTCTCCGTGGCGTTGACGAAAAGCGCGTGGGGACCGCTTACAGCGCTGTCTGGTGGTTGAGCAGCCGCTTCAGGCCGGCCGCATCGAGGATGCGCACGTGCTTCTGATGCACGCTGATCAGGCCGTCGTCCTGGAAGCGCGAGAACGAGCGGCTCACGGTCTCGAGCTTGAGGCCGAGATAGGAGCCGATTTCCTCGCGCGTCATGCGCAGGTGGAACTCCTGCGGCGAATAGCCGCGCGCGGTGAAGCGCTGCGACAGGTTGAGCAGGAAGGCGGCGAGCCGCTCTTCCGCGCGCATCGTGCCGAGCAGCATCATGACCCCGTGGTCGCGCACGATCTCCCGGCTCATCACCTGGTGGAAGTGGCGCTGCAGCGTCTGCACTTCGCGCGACAGGTGCTCGAGCTGGCCGAAGGGGATGATGCAGATCTCGCTGTCCTCGAGCGCGATCGAATTGCAGGTGTGGAAGTCGGTGCCGATGCCGTCCATGCCGAGGATTTCGCCCGCCATCTGGAAGCCGGTCACCTGATCGCGGCCGTCCTCGAGCAGGATGTCGGTCTTGAAGAATCCCATCTTGATCGCGTAGATCGCCTCGAACGGATCGCCCGCGCGATAGAGGTGATGGCCGCGCTTGACCTTGCGCCGTCCGCCCACCAGATGATCGAGCTGCGCGATTTCCGCTTCCGAAAGGCCGTAAGGCAGGCATAATTCCCGCAAGTTACATTGGGAACAAGCCGCCTTGAGCGAGGTCAGTGTGATGGGAATTACGTTTTGGGACGGCACGCTGTTCTCAAGCCGTTTGATCTGGGTCAATATCGACCCGCTGGGGATTCGGCATCTTATCGTCTCTTTACCTAGGCAGCGTCGCTGACCCGGAAGTGAGCAATTATCAAGAGTTGATTTTCGACCCGCAAATCATCCGTCGATTCGACGTGAGCGGGCCGCGGTATACCTCCTACCCCACTGCCGATCGCTTTGTCGAAGCCTTCGACGCCGAAGCGTATCGCCTCTGGCTGGGGAAGCGCACCATCGGCGGAATCGGCCGGCCGTTGTCATTATACGTCCACATCCCCTTCTGCAATACGATCTGCTACTACTGCGCCTGCAACAAGATCATCACCAAGGATCACGGCCGCTCCGCCAAGTACATCAAGTATCTCGGCAAGGAACTGGCGATGCAGGCGGCGGCCCTCGACGGCACCCACGAGGTCGTGCAACTGCACTGGGGCGGCGGCACGCCGACCTTCCTCTCGCACGACGAGATGAAGCGGCTGATGGAGCTGACGCAGCAGCACTTCACGCTGCTGCCCAACGGCGAGTACTCGATCGAGATCGATCCGCGCAAGGTCGACCGCGAAACCGTGAAGCTGCTGTCCGAACTCGGCTTCAACCGCATGAGCGTCGGCGTCCAGGACTTCGAGCCGGCGGTGCAGCGGGCCGTCAATCGCATCCAGACGCTGGACGAGACGCGCGTGGTGATCGACGCGGCGCGCGAGTTCGGCTTCAAGTCGGTTTCGGTCGACCTGATCTACGGCCTGCCGCACCAGAACATCATCAGCTTCAACCACACGCTCGACGAAGTCATCAAGCTCTCGCCCGATCGCCTGTCGATCTACAACTACGCGCATCTGCCGAACCTCGCCAAGCCGCAGCGCCGCATCAACGAGAGCGACCTGCCGACGCCGGACGCCAAGCTGCAGATCCTGCAGACGGCGATCCGCCGGCTCACCGACGCTTCCTACGTCTTCATCGGCATGGACCACTTCGCCAAGCCCGACGACGAACTGACGGTCGCCCAGCGCCAGGGCCGGCTGCACCGCAACTTCCAGGGTTACTCGACGCATGCCGAAGCCGACCTCATGGCCTTCGGCGTCTCCTCGATCGGCAAGGTCGGACCGACCTATGCGCAGAACTACCGCACGCTCGACGAGTACTACGACAGCCTAGACCGCGGCGTGCTGCCGGTGATGCGCGGCCTGGAGCTGACGGCGGACGACCTGCTGCGCCGCTCGATCATCCAGGCGCTGATGTGCCATTTCGAGCTGTCGATCGAATCCATCGAGATCGCGCACCTGATCGACTTCAAGTCCTACTTCGCCGCCGAACTCGCCGACCTGCGCGAGATGGAGCAGGCGGGGCTGCTGAAGATCGAGGACCAGTGGATCACCGTGCTGCCGGCCGGCCGCATGCTGGTGCGCGTGATCGCCATGGCATTCGACAAGTACCTGCGTTCCGACCGCGAGCGCGTCCGCTACTCCAAGGTCATTTGAGCGGCGCGACTCTCGCCACCCTGTTCCTCGTCGGACTGCTCGGCGGCACGCATTGCGCCGGCATGTGCGGCGGCATCGTCGGCGCGCTGTCGCTGCAGGCGGCGCCGGGACGCAGCGCGGTCCCGATCCATCTCGCCTACAACGCCGGCCGCATCGCCAGCTACGTCACGGCCGGCGCGCTGGCCGGCGCCATCGGCTACGCCTTCGGCAACATCCTGCCGATCCAGCGCGGCCTCTATCTGTTCGCCAGCCTCATGCTGGTGGCGATGGGCTTCTATCTGCTCGGCGCCACGCGGGCGCTGGCCGTCCTCGAGCGCGGCGGCCAGCGGCTCTGGTCGCGCATCCAGCCGGCGACGCGGCGCTTCCTCCCCGTGCGCGGACCGGCCCAAGCGCTGCCGCTCGGCCTGCTCTGGGGCTGGCTGCCTTGCGGCCTGGTCTACAGCGCGTTGACCACCGCCCTTGCGGCGGGATCGGCCGCCGGAGGCGCTTTGGCGATGCTGGCCTTCGGGCTCGGCACCCTGCCCAACCTGATGCTGGCCGGCCTGCTGCTGACCCGCTACCGCAGCTTCGCGCAAGCGCCGACTACGCGCCGGATCTCGGGCCTGCTGGTGCTCGGTTTCGGCTGCTACGGCCTTTTCAACTTCTGGCGCGCTTTGTCTGCCTGAGGTCTCGTGAGATAATTAGCGTTCGCTAATACTCTTGACGGAGACAATAACATGGCAGTCACCCCCCCCACGAACTGGTTCTCGAAGCGAAGTCGCAGATCAAGGAAGTCGGCACTGCCGATGCCCAGACGCTGCTTGGCAAGCGCGTCGTCATCGACGTGCGCGAGTACGACGAATACGCAGCCGGCCACCTGCCGGGCGCCATCAACATCCCGCGCGGCGTGCTCGAGTTCAAGATCGGCATGGTGCCCGAATGCGCGAACAAGGGCGGCGCTTTCCTGATTTACTGCCGCACCAGCGGCCGGGCTGCGCTTTCGGCCGTGCAGCTGGATAAGATCGGTTACGCGGACGTCATTTCAATGGCCGGCGGCTTCGAGCAGTGGAACGCCGAAGGTCGGCCCACGGAAAGGCCCGAGCCGATCAGCTTCGAGTGACGTCGCGCGCAGTTCAGTCCTTTCGACCGGCACCGCGCCGCCCGCCCTTGCCTGTTTCTCCGTCCTCCAGAGCCATGCGTATGATCGGGCAGGGCGCATTCTCGCCGCCGTCGCGACAGGTGCGGACAAGGTGTCGCAGCGCCGCCGCCATCGACTGAAGATGGACGATGCGCGTTTCGATGTCGGCGATCTTCGCTTCCGCGTGACGGCGGGCGAGGCGATGGTCGCGGCTGTCATTGAGCCGCAGCAGTTCGGCGGCCTCTTCGAGCGTGAAGCCCACCGCTTGAGCACGCCTGATGAAGCGCAGCCGCTCCGCATGGTGCTCGTCGTAGGCGCGATAGCCATTCGCTCCCGCCGGCACGTCGAGCAGGCCGCGCCGCTGATAGTAGCGTATCGTCTCGACGCCGACGCCGCAGGCTGCGGCGAGCTTGCCGATGGTCAATCTGCGGGCACTTGACGTTTCCATGCCGGGTTCCCTTGACTCCGTACTCGAGTACGCAGTTTAAACTGGCATTCGTCCAGCGAAGGAGGTGTGGAGTGGAGAATTCCGAAAGTGCTTTGGCCATCGACGTCCCGATCGCCGGCATGACCTGCGCGGCCTGCGCGACACGCGTCGAGAAGCAGCTCAACAAGCTGCCCGGCGTCGATGCGGCGGTCAATTTTGCCGCCGAGCGCGCCGCGATCCGCTACGACGCAGCCACAGCGACGGCAGCGCAACTCATCGACGCCATCCGCAAGACCGGCTTCGACGTGCCGCCGCGTACGGTCGAGTTGTCGCTCGGCGGCATGACCTGCGCCAACTGCGCGGCGCGCATCGAGAAGCAACTCAACAAGCTGCCCGGCGTCGAGGCCGCGGTCAACTTCGCGGCGGAAAAGGCGCACGTGCGCTACGTGCCCGGCCTGGCGGGTCCCGAACTGCTCCTCGATACGGTCAGGAAGACCGGCTACACGGCGAGCGTATCGACGCAGGACACGCACGCCGAGGAGAAGGCGCGCAAGCTCGCCGTGTACCGCGCCGAGGTGAGGCGCTTCTGGATCGCCGCCGCGCTGACGCTGCCGCTCGTCGGCCAGATGATCTTCATGGCGGCGAGCGGCACGACCCACGGCGAACCCCTGCCGCGCTGGCTGCAACTGCTGCTCGCCACGCCCGTGCAGTTCTGGATCGGCTGGCGCTTCTACGTCGGCGGCTTCAACGCCTTGCGCGGCGGCAGCGGCAACATGGACGTGCTCGTCGCGCTGGGAACGACGATGGCGTGGGTCTTCAGCGCCATCGTGACGCTGGCGGGACTCGGGCATCAGCACGTCTACTTCGAGGCGTCGGCGACGGTCATCACGCTCGTCCTGCTCGGCAAGATTCTCGAAGCGCGCGCCAAGGCGAAGACCTCGGCCGCGATCGAGGCCTTGGTGAAACTGCAGCCGCAGACCGCTCGCGTCGAGCGCGACGGCAAGCTCGTCGAGGTGCCCGTGGCGACCATGATCCCCGGCGACGTCTTCGTCGTGCGCGCCGGCGAAGCGGTGGCGGTCGACGGCGAGGTCGTCGAAGGAGCTTCGAGCGTTACGGAAGCGATGCTGACCGGCGAGAGTCTGCCGGTGGCCAAAGCGGCGGGGGACAAGGTCTTCGCGGCGACCGTCAATGGCGAAGGCCTGCTGCGCTGCCGCGCCACCGGCGTCGGCTCGCACACCCTGCTGGCGGGCATCATCCGCATGGTCGAGGAGGCGCAGGGCTCGAAGGCGCCGGTGCAGCGGCTGGTCGACCGCGTCTCGGCGATCTTCGTCCCCGTCGTCACGGCGATCGCGCTGGTCGCCTTCGTCGCGTGGTGGTGGCTGGGCGGCGATTTCAGCGCGGCGCTGGTGAACGCAGTCGCCGTGCTGGTCATCGCCTGCCCTTGCGCGCTGGGCCTGGCAACGCCGACGGCGATCATGGTGGGCACCGGCCAGGGCGCGCGCGCCGGCATCCTGATCCGCAACGCGCAGGCGCTCGAACTGGCCGAAAGGATCGACGTGCTGGCCGTCGACAAGACCGGCACGCTGACCGAGGGCAAACCCGAAGTCACCGACGTCATCGCCTTCGGCGAGGTCGGCGCCGACGAGGTGCTGCGGCTGGCGGCGAGCCTCGAGCAAGGCGCGACGCATCCCCTGGCGCAGGCGATCGTCGCCGCGGCAACGGCCAAGCAGCTGCCGCTCCCGCTGCCGCAGTCGACGTCGACCGTCCCGGGCCGCGGGCTGGCCGGCGAGATCGAGGGCGAGGCCGTCATGGTCGGCTCGCCCGCGTATCTGGCCGACGCCGGCATCGGCGTGCCGGATCAGGCTGCGACGCAGCTGCAGCTGCAGCGGCAGGGGCGCAGCATCGTCGCCGTGGCGCGCGCGGGACGCGCGCTGGGGCTCATCGGCGTGGCGGATCCGCTGCGCGCCAGTTCGGCGCCCGCCGTCGCTCGGCTCATGCGGCTCGGCGTCGAAGTCGTCATGCTGACCGGCGACAACGCGCGCACGGCGGCCGCGGTGGCGGAGGCGGCCGGCATCGCGCATTTCGAGGCGGAAGTCCTGCCCGGCGACAAGTCGCGCGCCGTGGACAAGCTCAAGGCCGGTGGCCGCCGCGTCGGCATGGCCGGCGACGGCATCAACAACGCGCCGGCGCTCGCCGCGGCGGACGTCAGCTTCGCCATGGGAGCGGGTTCGGACGTCGCCATGAAGGCGGCCGACGTCACGCTGATGCGCAACGACCTCGCCTCGGTCCCGGATGCCGTCGCGCTCTCCCGCGCGACGCTGACCAAGATCCGGCAGAACCTGTTCTGGGCGTTCATCTACAATGTGCTCGGCATCCCGTTGGCGGCGTTCGGCTTCCTCAATCCCGTGGTGGCCGGCGCGGCGATGGCGATGAGTTCGGTGTCCGTGGTCAGCAATTCGCTGCTGCTGCGGCGCTGGCGACCGGCGGAGGAGTGATGGAAACCCTAGTACTGAAAGTGAGCGGCATGTCCTGCGGCGGCTGCGTGAAGAGCGTGACCAACGTGCTGCAAGGGCTGCCCGGCGTGACGAAGGCGGAGGTCTCGCTCGAAAAGGGCGAGGCCAAGGTGGATTTCGAGGCGGGCAAGGTGACGCGGGAAGCCATGGCCCAGGCCGTCGCGGACGCGGGATTCGAGGCCGGCTGAGCCTGTATAATCGAGCGCTTTTCGAAGGAGCAGCTTGTGGGTCTCGATCGCGTCCCCTCCGGCAAGGATCTGCCGAACGATTTCAACGTCATCATCGAAATCCCGATGCATGCCGAGCCGATCAAGTACGAGGTGGACAAGGAATCCGGCGCGATCTTCGTCGACCGTTTCATGTCGACCGCGATGCACTACCCGTGCAACTACGGCTACATCCCGCACACCATCGCCGGCGACGGCGACCCCGTGGACGTCCTGGTGAAGTCGCAGTTCGCGCTGCCGCCCGGCGTCGTGGTGCGCTGCCGCCCGATCGGCATGCTGAAGATGACCGACGAGGCGGGCGACGACGCCAAGGTGCTGGCCGTCCCCGTCGACAAGCTCACCACCATGTACCGCGACGTCGAGAGCCCGCGCGATTTCCCGCAGGTGATCCTCGACCAGATCGCGCACTTCTTCGAGCACTACAAGGACCTCGAGGCGGGCAAGTTCGTCAAGGTCAGCGGCTGGGTCGGCGTCGAAGAGGCCAAGCGCGAGATCATGGAAGGCGTCAAGCGCTACGAGGACGCCAAGGAAAAGCCGGCGTTCTGACGCGCCGCCCCTGAGGGCCACGCGATGTCCTCCCTGAAGATCGCCATCGGCCAGATCAACTGCACGGTCGGCGATCTGGCGGGCAACGCCGACCGCATCCTCGAGGCCGGCGTGCGCGCCAAGGCCCTGGGCGCCGACCTGCTGGTGACGCCCGAGCTGGCGCTGTGCGGCTATCCGCCGGAAGACCTGCTGCTGCGGCCCGATTTCTACCGCGCCTGCCGTCGCGAGCTCGAGGCGCTGGCGGCCGACGCGCCGCTGCCGATGATCGTCGGCCATCCGGAGGAGCGGGACGGCAAGCACCACAACGCCGCTTCCTTCCTCCAGGACGGCCCCATCCGGGCGACCTACCGCAAGCGGCGCCTGCCGAACTACGAGGTGTTCGACGAGGAGCGCTACTTCGTCGCCGACGTCGATCCCTGCGTGATCGAACTGCAGGGCCTGCCGATCGGCCTCAACATCTGCGCCGACGTCTGGGAGGCGCCGGCCGCCGCCGCGGCCTGCGAGGCGGGCGCCAAGCTGCTGCTGGCGCTCAACGCATCGCCCTTCCACATGAACAAGCAGCAGCACCGCTACGAGGTGCTGCGCGAACGCGTGCGCGATACCGGCATGCCGATCATCTACGCCAACATGGTCGGCGGCCAGGACGAGCTGGTGTTCGACGGCGCGTCGTTCGCCATGGACGGCACCGGCCGCGTCACGCATCAGTTGCCGGCCTTCGTCGAGGCGGTGGAGATCGTCGAAATCCGCGACGGCCGCATCCTGCCCGGCCGCATTGCGCCCGCGAAGCCGATCGAGGCGGAGGTCTACGAGGTCCTCAAGCTCGGCGTGCGCGACTATCTCGGCAAGAACGGCTTCCCCGGCGCCATCATCGGCCTGTCGGGCGGCATCGATTCCGCGCTGACGCTGTGCATCGCCGTCGACGCGCTGGGCGCGGACAAGGTGCGCGCGGTGATGATGCCTTCGCCCTACACGGCGCAGATGAGCCTCGACGATTCGCGCGCCATGGTCGAGCATCTCGGCGTCCGCTACGACGAGATCCCCATCGAGCCGGCGATGAAGACCTACGAGACCATGCTCGAACCGCTGTTCGCCGATCTTCCGCCGACGGCGTGGGCCGACACCACGCCGGAGAACATCCAGGCGCGCATCCGCGGCATGGTGCTGATGGCCTTGTCCAACCGCACCGGGCGCATCGTCCTGACCACCGGCAACAAGAGCGAGATGGCGGTCGGCTACGCCACGCTCTACGGCGACATGGCCGGCGGCTTCGCCGTGATCAAGGACGTCTTCAAGACGCTGGTCTATCGGCTGGCGCGCTATCGCAACACGCTTGGTGGCGTCCAGGGGCCGGCGATCCCCGAGAACATCATCACGCGTCCGCCCTCGGCCGAACTCAGGCCGGACCAGACCGACCAGGACTCGCTGCCGCCCTACGACATCCTCGACGGCATCATCGAGGCCTACATGGAGCGCGACCAGAGCCCGCGCGAGATCGTCGCCATGGGCTACCCCGAGGCGGACGTGCGCCGCGTCGTCGGCATGCTCAAGCGCAACGAGTACAAGCGCCGCCAGGCGCCGGTCGGCATCCGCATCAGCCAGCGCGGCTTCGGCAAGGATTGGCGATATCCGATAACATCGCGCTATACAGACGAATGGTAGCGCTTGGAGAAATCACATGAAGAAGATCGAAGCCATCATCAAGCCGTTCAAGCTCGACGAAGTCCGCGAAGCCCTGTCCGAAGTCGGCATCGCCGGCCTCACGGTCCTGGAGGTCAAGGGTTTCGGCCGCCAGAAGGGCCACACGGAGCTTTACCGCGGCGCCGAATACGTGGTCGACTTCCTGCCGAAGATCAAGATCGAGGTGGTCGTGCGCGAGGAGACGGTCGACCAGGCGATCGAGGCGATCGTCAAGGCCGCGCGCACCGGCAAGATCGGCGACGGCAAGATTTTCGTGACGCCGGTCGAGCAGATCGTCCGCATTAGAACCGGTGAAACGAACGAAGCGGCTATCTAGCCTTTAGCAGCACGATCACGGCTCCCGCGCCGCCTTCGGCGGCGCGTGCCTGGCAGAAGGCCAGGACTTCACTCTTCTGGGCCAGCCAGCCCAGCACCAGTTTCTTCAACACCGGTTCGCGTCCGGGAGAGCGCAGCCCTTTGCCGTGCACGACACGGATGCAGCGGTGTCCGTGCGCGAGGCATTCGCCGAGAAAGATCGCGATGTGCTGCCGCGCTTCCTCGCGATTCATGCCGTGCAGGTCGAGCGCGGCCTGCACCACCCAGCGGCCGCGCCGCAGGTCGCGCAGGATGTTGCGCGCCAAGCCGGGACGCAGCCAGGCGGCCTCGTCGCCGCCTTCGAGGTGCAGGTCGAGCAGGGCGGGCTGATGCAGCGATTCGTGCAAGGCGGCGTGCTCGTCGAGGCTGCGCTGTCGCGGGATCGCCGGCGGTGGCGGCGGTTCGTGGTGGACGCGGTCCGTGGTCAGAGGCACGGCGTCGGCCACCGCCGCGCGGAAGGCATGGCGGGCGTCGTCGTCGAGCGTTGCCCGCCGGCCCACTTTAGCGCTCCAGGGTATCGAGGTAGCGCTCAGCGTCGAGCGCGGCCTGGCAGCCGGTCGCGGCGCTGGTGATCGCCTGCTTGTAGATCGGATCCTGCACGTCGCCGGCGGCGAAGATGCCCGGAACCGAAGTCGCCGTGGCGTTGCCCTTGCGGCCCGAGTGGGTGACGATGTAGCCGCTCTCCATCTCGAGCTGGCCCTGGAAGATATCGGTGTTCGGCTTGTGGCCGATGGCGATGAAGACGCCCATCAGCTTGATCTCCTCGGCGGCCCCGGTCTTGACGTGCTTGATGCGCATGCCGGTGACGCCGGTCTTGTCGCCCAGCACCTCGTCGAGCGTGTGGTCCCATTTGATCGTGACCTTGCCCTCGCGTTCCTTGGCGAACAGCTTGTCCTGCATGATCTTCTCGGCGCGGAACTTGTCGCGGCGATGCACGACGGTGACGTGGCGGCAGATGTTGGCGAGGTAGAGCGCTTCCTCGACCGCGGTGTCGCCGCCGCCGATCACCGCCACGTCCTGGTTCTTGTAGAAGAAGCCGTCGCAGGTGGCGCAGGCCGAGACGCCCTTGCCGGAGAAGGCCTGCTCGGACGGCAGCCCGAGGTACTGCGCCGAGGCGCCGGTGGCGATGATGAGCGCGTCGCAGGTGTAGTCGCCGGCGTCGCCGATGAGGCGGATCGGCTTGTCCTTGAGCTTCGCGGTATGGATGTGGTCGAAGATCGTCTCGGTGTTGAAGCGCGCGGCGTGCTTCTCGAAGCGCGCCATCAGGTCCGGCCCCTGCACGCCGTCGGCGTCGGCCGGCCAGTTGTCGACGTCGGTGGTCGTCATCAGCTGTCCGCCTTGCGCCAGCCCGGTGATGAGCACCGGACTCAGGTTGGCGCGGGCGGCATAAACGGCGGCGGTGTAGCCGGCGGGGCCGGAACCGAGGATCAGCAGGCGGGCGTGGCGAGTCGTCATGGGGAGTCCGTTCTTCGAAGTTGTGCCGGCAAAAATTATAACGTCGGCCTCCGCGCGTGCCGATTGGCGGAAGCGATAGCCCGGATAGGGGCCGGTTATCGCCGGTGATTCGCGGATTGCCCCTGGTCGCGCTCTCTAAGATCAAATGCGATGAGTACCATTGCCGGCCGACAATTCGATACGCGCGCGCGTAAGCAGGCGCCTGCCGCCGAGCCGCTGCCCGAGAAGATCGCCGCCCTGGTGCATGAGGCGCGCTGGCTGGTGGTTGCCGTCGCGGGCCTGTACCTGGCGCTGATCCTCTGGGGCTACGGGCCCAGCGACCCGGGCTGGTCGCACAGCGTCGACAATCCGCGCATCGCCAACCCCGGCGGACGCTTCGGCGCCTGGCTCGCCGACCTCGCACTCTACATCTTCGGCCTGTCGGCCTGGTGGTGGGTGGCCTTCCTCGGCTACCTGGTCGCCTGGGGCTATCACCGTCTCGACGGCCTGCTCGGGGGCGATCGCCGCCCGCTGCTGATCTCCATCGCCGGCTTCCTGCTGACGGTGACCGCGAGCACGGGCATCGAAGCCATGCGTTTCTGGAGCGTGAAATGGGCGCTGCCGCTGGCGCCGGGCGGCATGCTGGGCCATGAGGTGGGGCGCTACACGGCGGCGTATCTCGGCTATACGGGAGGCACCCTGATCCTGCTGGCGCTGCTGCTCGCTGGATTCAGCCTGTTTACGGGGCTTTCGTGGATTGCGGCGATCGAGCGCTTCGGCGGCTTCCTCGAAAACGCCGTGGTCGGCCTGACGCGGCTGTGGGAAACCTGGCAGGACCGCCGCTACGGCCGCGGCGTCGCGGAAAAGCGCGAAGCCGTGGTGCAGGAGACGCTCAAGAAGATCGAAGCCGCGCCGCCGCCGCCGATCCGCATCGAGCCGACCGAGATCGAGGTTCCTGTGGCGCCGAAGGCCGTCGCCCGCGCCGAGAAGGAGCGCCAGGCGCCGCTGTTCTTCGATGCCCCGGGCGGCGCGCTGCCGCCGCTGCACCTGCTCGACGAGGCGAGCCACAATCCGGGCGATCTGCCCGCGGCCGAGACCCTGGAGTTCACCTCGCGCCTGATCGAACGCAAGCTCGCCGACTTCGGCGTCGAAGTGAAGGTGCTGACGGCGCAGCCGGGCCCGGTGGTGACGCGCTACGAGATCGAGCCGGCCACCGGCGTCAAAGGCGCGACCATCGTCGGCCTTGCCAAGGACCTGGCACGCGCGCTCTCCCTCGTCAGCATCCGCGTCGTCGAAACGGTGCCCGGCAAGTCGTGCATGGCGCTCGAGCTGCCGAACCCGCGCCGGCAGACCGTGCGCCTGTCGGAGATCATCGGCTCGCAGGCCTACAATGCCATGCACTCGCCGCTCGCCGTGGCGCTCGGCAAGGACATCGGCGGCCTGCCGGTCGTGGCCGACCTCGCCAAGATGCCCCACCTGCTCGTGGCCGGCACGACGGGCTCGGGCAAGTCGGTCGGCATCAACGCGATGATCCTGTCGCTGGTCTACAAGTCGGAGCCGAAGAACGTCCGCATGATCATGGTCGACCCCAAGATGCTGGAACTCTCGATCTACGAGGGCATCCCGCACCTGCTGGCGCCCGTCGTCACCGACATGCCGAAGGCCGCCAACGCGCTGCACTGGTGCGTCGGCGAGATGGAGCGCCGCTACAAGGTGATGAGCGCGATGGGCGTGCGCAACCTGTCCGGCTTCAACTCCAAGATCGCCGACGCCAAGAAGAACAACGAGTCGCTGCCGAATCCGCTGTCGCTGACGCCCGAGACGCCGGAGCCGCTCGAGGCGATGCCGCACATCGTCGTCGTCATCGACGAGCTGGCCGACCTCATGATGGTGGTCGGCAAGAAGGTCGAGGAACTGATCGCGAGCCTGGCGCAGAAGGCCCGCGCCGCCGGCATCCACCTGATCCTGGCGACGCAGCGGCCGAGCGTCGACGTCATCACCGGCCTCATCAAGGCCAACATCCCGACGCGCATCGCCTTCCAGGTCTCGAGCAAGATCGACTCGCGCACCATCCTCGACCAGTTGGGCGCCGAGGCGCTGCTGGGGCAGGGCGACATGCTCTACCTCGCGCCCGGCACCGGCCTGCCGACGCGCGTGCACGGCGCCTTCGTCTCCGACGACGAAGTGCACCGCGTCGTCGATCACCTGAAGAAGGTCGCCAAGCCCGAGTACATCAAGGACGTGCGGAGCGCGCCGCCCGCCGAGGCGGCCGACGCCGGCACGGGCGCGGACGCCAGCGGCGATGCCGAGGCCGACCCGATGTACGACCAGGCCGTCGACGTCGTGCTGAAGACCCGGCGGCCGTCGATCTCCCTGGTGCAGCGCCATCTGCGCATCGGCTACAACCGCGCCGCGCGCATGATCGAGGCGATGGAGAAGGCCGGCCTGGTCTCGGCGATGAACGGCGCCGGCAACCGCGAAGTCCTGGCGCCGGCACCCGTCGAATAGCCGCGCGCACAGCCGGCGCCCGGTCGGCGATAATTCAGCCTATGACGACAAAGATCCTCTGCCTTCTGGCGGGCGCGCTGCTTTCCGTCGCTGCGCACGCTTCCGGCCTCGACCAGATCAAGGC
>DAIDAU010000025.1 GCA_027310465.1 Rhodocyclaceae bacterium | reverse complement strand
GCGCTTCGGCACGGTGCCGCTGGACGGCTTCATCGGCCCGGCCCACGTGTCGACGGTGATCGGCAGCCGGCCCTACGAGTTCTTCGCCGAGGAATACCGCAAGCCGGTGGTGATCGCCGGCTTCGAGCCGCTCGACGTGATGCAGGCGATCCTGATGCTGGTGCGCCAGGTGAACGAAGGCCGCGCCGTGGTGGAGAACGAATTCACGCGTGCGGTCTCGCGCGACGGCAACCTGAAGGCGCAGGACCTCGTCGCCGAGGTGTTCGAGCTGCGCCGCGAGTTCGAATGGCGCGGCCTCGGCCTGGTGCCTTATTCGGCGCTGCGCATCCGGCCGCAATACGCGGCCTTCGACGCCGAGAAGCGCTTCCCGCTCGCCTACCGCAGCGTCGCCGACAACCGCGCCTGCGAGTGCGGCGCGATCCTGCGCGGCGTCAAGCGGCCGCAGGACTGCAAGCTGTTCGGCACGGTATGCACGCCGGAGAACCCGATCGGCTCGTGCATGGTGTCCTCGGAAGGGGCATGCTCGGCGCATTATTCCTATGGTAGGTTTCGCGTCAAGGGAGGGTGAAGCCCATGACAAGCGAAAATTGCGCAAGTGCGCCGAACGGCTACCGCGAGCGCTTCGGGCGCCTGATCGAGCTCCAGCATCGCGTCAGCCAGGAACGCAACCTGGCGCGCCTGCCGTCCCTGGTGATGCGCGAGGTCTCGGAACTCCTCGCCGTCGACCGCAGCACGCTGTTCCTGTTCGACCGCCAGACCATGGCCTTGCGCGCCTGCTTCGCCGAAGGCGTGATCGGCAAGGCCATCGTCGTGCCGCTGCGCATGGGCGTCATCGGCACCGCGATCCTCCGGCGCCGCTCGATCAGCCTGGTCGACGCCTACCAGCATCCCTATTTCAACGAAGAGATCGACACGCTGTCCGGCTACAAGACGGAGAACATGCTGGTCGTGCCGATCGAGGGCGCCGACGGGCAGGTGCTCGGCGGCATCGAGCTGCTCAACACGCCGCTGGGGCGCTTCGCCGAAGCCGACGAGATGTTCGTCAGGGAGGCGGCCGGGCGCCTGGCCGCGCTGCCGGACATCGACGCCGCGTCGGCCGACCGCGAGATCGCCTGGCTGCACGAGCGCGTCGAGTTCGACCGCGGCACGGTGTTCAAGGTCGACATGGGGGGAGGGCTGCTGTTCGCGGTCCACGCCGACGGCAGCGGCCGCGTGCCGATCTCGCTCAACCTGAAGCTCGGCATCGCCGGCCTGGTCGCGCTGACCGGCGAATCGCTGCTGGTTCCCGACGCCCACGCCGATCCGCGCTTCGACGCCTCGTTCGACAAGAAGACCGGCTACGCGACGCGCCAGATCCTCTGCGTGCCCCTGCGCGGCAGCAACGGCGAAGCGCTCGGCGTGGTCCAGGCGATCAATGCGCTGCGCGGCGAATTCACCGCGGAGGACCTGGCGCTGCTGGAGAGCGTCGCCGGCGTCGTCGCCATCGCGCTCGACAACGCGCAACTGTTCCACGACGGCGATCGCCAGTTCCACAGCCTGGTCGAAGCGCTGGCGGCCTCGATCGATGCGCGCGACACGCTGACGGCCGGCCACTCCAAGCGCGTCGCCCAGATCGCGCTCGGCATCGGCCGCGAACTGGGCTTCCCCGAGGCCGATCTCGACGTGCTCGACGTCGCGGCGCTGCTGCACGACTACGGCAAGATCGGCATCGCCGACGCGGTGCTGAAGAAGGAAGGCAAGCTCGACGCCGACGAATTTGCGCACATGAAGACGCATGCCGCGCTGACCTACGATATCCTTGAAAAAATCAAGTTCTCGCGCAAGTACCATAACGTGCCGCTGATCGCGTCGTCCCATCATGAAACGCTCGATGGACAAGGCTATCCGCGCGGCTTCGAGCTACAGGAAATACCTTTCATGGCGAAGATATTGACCGTCGCCGACGTGTTCGAGGCGCTCACCGCCGATCGCCACTACCGCAAGGGCATGTCGCTCGGCGAGGCCTACGCGATCCTCGACGACGGCGCCGGCCGCAAGTTCGAAGGCCGGGTCGTCGCCGCGCTCAAGCAGTACCTGGACAAGGGCGGGCTGGAAGCCCTGGGCCTGAATTGAGCGCGGCACGTTCCAATTACGTCCGGCCGCTGGACATCAAGAACGGCCGCGTCGACATGACCCACGGCTCCGGCGGCCGCGCCATGGCGCAGCTGATCGAGGAGCTGTTCGGCCGCCATTTCGACAACGAGTTCCTGCGCCAGGGCAACGACGGCGCCACGCTGCCGGCGCCCACGGGCGGGCGCATGGTGATGGCCTGCGACGGCCACGTCGTCTCGCCGCTGTTCTTCCCCGGCGGCGACATCGGCTGCCTGTCGGTGCACGGCACCATCAACGACGTCGCCGTGATGGGGGCGAAGCCGCTGTGGCTGGCGGCGAACTTCATCCTCGAGGAAGGCTTCCCGCTCGCCGACCTCGACCGCATCGTCGCCTCGATGGCGCGCGCCGCGGCCGAGGCCGGCGTGCCGGTGGTGACCGGCGACACCAAGGTCGTCGAGCGCGGCAAGGCCGACGGCGTCTTCATCGGCACCACGGGCGTCGGCGTCGTCCCCGAAGGCGTGAACGTCTCGGGCGACCGCGCGCGGGCCGGCGACGCCATCCTGCTGTCGGGCACGCTGGGCGACCACGGCATGGCGATCATGGCGCAGCGCGAGAGCCTCGGCTTCGCCGCGCCCATCCTCTCGGACACCGCGGCGCTGCACGCGCTGATCGCCGCGATGCTGGCCACCGGCGCCGACGTGCGCGTGCTGCGCGACCCGACGCGCGGCGGCCTGGCCACCACGCTCAACGAGATCGCGCGCCAGTCGCAGGCCGGCATGATGATCGAAGAGTCCGCCATCCCGGTCAATCCGGAAGTCGCCGCCGCCTGCGAATTCCTCGGCCTCGATCCGCTCTACGTCGCCAACGAAGGCAAGCTCGTCGCCATCGTCGCCGAAGCCGACGCCGAACGCGTGCTCGCCGCCATGCGCGCACACCCGCGCGGCGTCCGTGCGGCGCGCATCGGCACGGTGATCGAGGACCCGCATCACTTCGTGCAGATGACCACGGGCTTCGGCGGCCGGCGCATCGTCGACTGGCTGACGGGCGAGCAGTTGCCGCGGATATGCTGATGATGCCGTCGTTCTTGGCATGGGTGCGTGATCGGGCCGGCGGGGTGGTCCGCCGCGCTCCACCGCTTTCGCGGCCCACGGCTCGCTTTGCACAGCGAGCCGGCTTCGGCAGCGCGGAGCAGTGCTCCGCGAAACCCTGCCTACGCCCCCCGGCGGACCAGAGCGATAAGGCGTCCGCCTCCTCCTTTACTTACGCGCAGCGGACCACCCCACCGGCCCGATCGGGAACCACCGAGCGGTCTTGTGCATCAAGGCACGCACCGAGGGTTCCGGCCACGGATGGCGGGTGTCCGATTCCCGTAAGTAAAGGAGGAGGGCCGGCGCTTTTTCGGCCCGGAGGACATGGAGGGAATCGGACACCCGCCGTCCGTGGCGCACGCACCATCAAGGCCCGAGCCGAACACTGACCATGCGCATCCTCTTTCTAACCCACGGCTACAACAGCCTGACGCAGCGCCTCCACGGCGAACTGGCGGCGCGCGGCCACGAGGTGGCGATCGAGTTCGACATCGCCGACAGCGTCGCCGAGGAGGCCGTGGCGATGTTCCGGCCCGATCTCATCGTTGCGCCCTACCTGCGCCGCGCGATTCCCGAATCGATCTGGCGCAACCACGTCTGCCTCGTCGTCCATCCCGGCATCGTCGGCGACCGCGGGCCCTCGGCGCTCGACTGGGCGATCCAGGGCGGCGAGGAAGAATGGGGCGTGACCGTGCTGCAGGCCGAGGCCGAGATGGACGCCGGCCCGATCTGGGCGACGGCGACTTTCCCGATGCGGCGCGCCAAGAAGTCCAGCCTCTACCGCAACGAGGTGACCGAAGCCGCGTGCCGCGCGACGCTCGAAGCGGTCGAGCGCTTTGCCGCGCGCGATTTCGCGCCGACGCCGCTGGCGCAGGCCGGCGGCCGCGGGCAACTGCGCCCGCTGATCAGGCAGCCGGATCGCGGCATCGACTGGCAGCGCGACGACACCGCCACGGTGCTGCGCAAGATCGATGCGGCCGACGGCTTTCCCGGCGTCGCCGACGAACTGTTCGGCGAGCCTTGCCATCTGTTCGACGCCTGGCCCGAGACGCGCCTCACGGGCGCTCCCGGCGCCGTCATCGCGCGGCGCGAGACGGCGCTGCTGCGCGCGACCGTCGACGGCGCGGTGTGGATCGGCCACGTCAAGCGCAAGGACGACATCAAGCTGCCGGCGACGCTCGCCTTCGCCGAGCGCGCCGCGGCGGTCGCGGAAGCGCCGCTGGCCGGCTGGGAGCCCGCCGGCTACGAGACCTGGCAGGACATCCGCTACGAGGAAGCCGGCGGCGTCGGCTTCCTGCACTTCGAGTTCTACAACGGCGCGATGGGCACGCGGCACTGCGAGCGGCTCCGCCAGGCCTTCGCC
>DAIDAU010000003.1 GCA_027310465.1 Rhodocyclaceae bacterium | reverse complement strand
GGCGAAGGTCTTGCGGCCTTCGACGACGCCTTCCTCGAGCACCATCAGGCTCTTTTCCAGCAGGATGATGTCGGCCGCCTCCTTGGCGATGTCCACCGCGGTGTCGACCGAGATGCCGATGTCGGCGGTGCGCAGCGCCGGCGCGTCGTTGATGCCGTCGCCCATGAAGCCGACGACATGACCATTGGCTTTCAATTGCTTGACGATGCGGTCCTTCTGCGCCGGCGTGAGCTTGGCGAAGACGTTGTGCGCCTCGACCGCCTTGGCGAGCTCCGCCTGGCTCATGCGCTCGATCTCGGAGCCGAGCACGATGCCCTGCTCGGGCAGGTCGACCTCGCGGCAGATCTTGGCGGTGACCAGCTCGTTGTCGCCCGTCAGCACCTTGACCGAGACGCCGTGCGCCGCCAGCGCCTCGAGCGCGGGCGCGGTGGTCTCCTTCGGCGGATCGAGGAAGGCGACGTAGCCGACCAGCGTGAGCTGCGACTCGTCGGCCACGCTGTAGATCTCCTTGGTCGGCGGCAGTTCCCGGGCGGCCACGGCGACGACGCGCAGGCCGTCCTCGTTGAGTTCGGCGGTGACGGCGCGGATGCGCGCGAGCAACTCCGGCGTCAGCGGCTCGTCGGCCTCGCCGTGGCGCACGCGCGTGCAGACGCCGAGGATTTCCTTGACGGCGCCCTTGCAGATCAGCAGGTGATGCTGGTCGTGCTCGGCCACCACCACCGACATGCGGCGGCGCTGGAAGTCGAACGGGATCTCGTCGACCTTGCGGAAGTTGGCGGCCGGATTGAGCTCGCGATGCACGTCGCCGTGCTCGAGCACGGCGACGTCGAGCAGGTTCTTGAGGCCCGTCTGGTAGTAGCTGTTGAGGTAGGTGTAGTCGAGCACCGTGTCCGATTCCTCGCCCCAGACGTCGGTGTGGCGCTCGAGGAAGATCTTGTCCTGCGTCAGCGTGCCGGTCTTGTCGGTGCACAGCACGTCCATGGCGCCGAAGTTCTGGATGGCGTCGAGGCGCTTGACGATCACCTTGCGCCGCGACAGGATCACCGCGCCCTTGGCCAGCGTCGACGTCACGATCATCGGCAGCATCTCTGGCGTGAGGCCGACGGCGACCGACATGGCGAACAGGAAGGCCTCCGTCCAGTCGGCCTTGGTGAAGCCGTTGATCAGCAGCACCAGCGGCGACATCACCATCATGAAGCGGATCAGCAGCCAGGCCACCTTGTTCACGCCGGCCTGGAACTGCGTCGTCACCGGCGAGCTGCCGGTGACGCGCTGCGCCAGCGCGCCGAAGTAGGTGCGGTTGCCGGTGGTCACCACGATCGCGGTCGCCGAGCCCGAGATGACGTTGGTGCCCATGAACAGCAGGTTGTCGAAGTCGAGCGGGTTGCCTTCCTCGTTCGCGCGGCGGCGCGGGAACTTCTCGACCGGCAGCGATTCGCCCGTCATCGCCGCCTGGCTGACGAACAGGTCCTTGGCCGCGAGGATGCGGCAGTCGGCGGGGATCATGTCGCCGGCGGACAGCAGCACCACGTCGCCGGGCACGATCTGCCCGATCGGCAGCTCGACCTTGCGGGGGCCGTGCGGGTGGAGCTGGACGTCGAAGTAGCGATGCGCCTCCTCCTGCGCGTCCTCGACCGGATCGCGCCGCAGCACGCTGGCGGTGTTGGTCACCATCGCCTTGAGCTTCTCCGCGGCGTGGTTGGACTTGCGCTCCTGGATGAAGCGGATCGCCACCGACAGCACCACCATCGAGCCGATGACGATGGTCGCCTTCATGTCCTCGGTCAGGTAGGAAATGGCGGCGAGCAGCGTCAGCAGGATGTCGAACGGCGTCTTGTAGCAGCGCCACAGATGCTGCCACCACGTCGGCGGCCGCTCGTGCTCGACCTCGTTGGGACCGACGCGCTCGCGGATCTCCTCGGCCTGCGACTCGGACAGGCCGTCGGCATGGGAGCCGAGCCGGGCGAGCAGGCGGTCGGGAGCGGCCGCCGCGGCGGCCGTCAGCTCCTGCGACAGTTCCGCGGGAAACTCGCGGTTGACCGGCGTGCCGACCATGCCCTCGAGCATGATCAAGCGGCGGAAGTGGCGGCCCAGCCCGCGCGTGCGCAGGAAGCCCGCGAACAGGTTCTTGAGGAAGTCCAGCGTCGTGTTCATGTCCCGGCTCAATATTCGAAGTGCAGGCGCAGGCCGGCAAAGTTCACCGGGCCGCGGTCGGCGTTGTAGGCGGGGTGGCGCGCGCGCTGGAGGTCGAAGCTCAGCCAGAAGCCGCGCGCGACGCTCGCGCTGTAGAAGCCCTCGACGATCTCTTCGGGCGCGTAGCGGTAGACGATTCCCGGCGGCGGTACGCCGTCGCCGATGAAGACTCCCAGTCCGCCGTTGGCCAGGTATTCGCGGTGCGCCTTTCCCAGGCCGTCTTGCGCGAAGCCCAGGCCGACGACGTCGCCCGGGCGCCCCCACGCCGCTCCCTTGATCGAGAGGCCGCCCGACAGCGAGCGTTCCACTTCGGCAAAGGCGAAGGTCTCCGTCCTGCCGTCGTTGCGGCTGGCCCTCAGGAACAGTCCGATATCGGCGTTGAGAGCCTGCTCCAGGCTTGCGCCGAAGCCGGTCTTGTTCTGCTCCTTGCGGACGCCTGCCACCGACGGCACGCCGACGCTGCCGCCGGCGCGCCAGGCGTCGAGCGCGTCCTGGAACCCGCCCATCTGCGCATGGTTGCGGAAGGCCAGGAACCGCAGCTTGCCGGGCCGGCCGGCGATCTCGTGCCGGTGTTCGACTTCGATCTGGTCGCCGTAGTGCGCGAAGATGGAATAGTCGAGCCGCGGGCCGTTCGATTCCTTCGGCTGCATGAAACGGCCGGCGCGGAACGCCCAGTCGCCAGCGTAGTATTCGATGGCGGCGCCCGACGTATAGCCGCGCGTTTCGGCCGCGTAGTCGAAGGCGCCGTACGCCATGATCGCCCAGTTGAGGAACTGGGTGCGCGGGTCGTGCGAGTAGGCGTTGTTGTCGAAGAGGTCGACCAGCGAGATCTTGCCCGCCGTGAGGACGATGCGGTTCCTGTCGACGGCACCGGCGAGCTGGTTGGGGGCCGACTCCACCGGCTCGCTGCCGCCGCCGAGGTTCCACGTCTGGCGCAGGAACAGGCGCGCAGTGTAGACGGCCGGATTGGGACCGCCGCCCTTCTGGTTCTCGCCGTTGGTCAGGCCGCCGAGACCGTGGAGGCCGGACAGGGATTGGGTGGAAATCGTCTCGGCGTTGAAGTAGAGCTCGCCGCCGTCCCACGGGCGGGCGCCCAGGAAGGCCGTGGCGGTCAGCGTATAGCTGCGCGGCTCGCGCTCGGGGCCGAGGCTGTTGGGGCCGGAATAGGCGGCCGGAAACCCGCCGTGGCGCTGCCAGATGTAGGTGGACTGGAACTTCGCGTCCGCGTCCTGGCGTTCGGCTTCCTGCGCCGCCCGCGCGGGCGCGCAAGGGCCGGCCACGAACGCGGCGGCCGCGAAAAGGACTGCGCAATGCGCGATCAACCTCATTTCAATCGCCTTACCCTGCAAGGCCGCTGCTGCCGTCGCTGCATGAGCGAAGGCGCCTCGACCGGCCAACAAGATGGAAGGTGCCGCGAATCGCCGCCGCCCGGCGGAGAACTTCGATTGATCGCTGCTTGACGCACCGTCCCGCTCTCAGCGGAACGGCGGTGGAGATGGACTCGTGCCCGCGGATTCCGCTGTTACTTCAAGAACCGACTAGAGCAACTGTCCATGGGGGATTCCCGCTGTGGAAACGGCCGCGATTCTGAACGTGCGTCGATTCGATGTCAATCGCGCAGAGTAACGTCCGGCGATGAACCTACGATGACAACGAGTTCAACCAGGCTTCGAGCCCCTGGGCGTTCAGCTCTATGTCAGCAGCGAAATAGTCGAGCGCGGCCCGGCCCTGCAGCGGCCAGCCCTGGCGCCGCGCCTCGGCCTCGACGATTGCGGCGATGCCCTCCATGACGAAGCGCTTGCGCTGCTCGCCCGCGTCCCGGACGCGCAGCGCGACGTCGACCTGCGCGTCGATCAGGCGATGCAGGTCCGCCGCCAGCCGCGGCGTCTCGCGCGCCTGGCCGTAGTGGGTGGCATAGACGGCCTCCGGCCCGAACGACATGATGCGGTCGATCGAGCGGTGCAGCTCCGCCGGATCGAGCTGGCTCGGCGTCAGCGTGGGGAAGGCGTGGCGGCGGCCGCCGGCATCGAGCTCGCGGAAGATGAAGCCGAAGGTGTCGCCGGTGAAGAAATGCCCGGTCAGCGCGTCGCGGATGCAGACGTGGTGGCGCGCGTGTCCCGGCGTATCGAGGAACAGCAGCTCGCGGCCGGCGAGCTCCAGCGTCGCGCCGTCGGGCGTTTCGATCACGCGCTCCTGCGGCACCGGCACGATGTCGCCATACATCGCGCGCGCCTTGGCCTCGCCGTAGACGGCGTAGGTGGCGAGCGTCAGCTTGCCGGGATCGATCATGTGGCGCGCGCCGCGCGGATGCACGGTCAGCTTCGCGTTGGGCAGTTCGCGCATCAGCGCGCCGGCGCCGCCGGCGTGATCGAGATGCACGTGGGTCAGCACGACGTAATCGACGGCCTCGCGCGCGATGCCGAGTTCCGCCAGCGCTGCCAGCACATGCGGCACGCCGGAATTGACCGCCGTATCGACGAGGGCCGCGCGGCCCTCGTGGACGATCAGGTGGACGGCGTCGAGGTGGGGACGGCCGAAGGCGGAGTCGACGGCGTAGATGCCTTGGCCGAAGGGGGTGATGTCGGAGGTCACGGATTGAATTGTGCCCGATGCGGCGGAGCGCGGGCACGCCCACCCACCCGGCTACGCCGTGATATTGATCACCTTCCCCGTGACTTCCCCGCGCTCATTGCGCGTCGGACCGCCTTCCTCGTGGCGCTCGTCCTCGCGGCGGCGCTTCTTGCCGTCCGGCTTGGGGCGCGCGTCGGGCCGACCGCGTTCGGCGTCGTTGACCGGCCGCACGGGAGGTTGAGGAGAGATCGACGGTTCGATGGCCATTTCCCGGTCCTTTCGGCGACGGCGCGCGATGCGCCGCGTTGCCTGCTTGAGGACGATAACGGCATTCGCCACAGAGACTTAAGGCGAACCGCTATGCCGTTGTCGAGATGTGGACCGGGCTATTGGGTGATGCGTTCCATGATCCAGCGCCGCGCCTTCGCCACGTCCATCGGAAAGCGCCCGCACTGCATCATGGAGAAGCCGAAGACGTAGGCGTAGAGCAGCACGCTGCGCGCCTTCGCCTCCGCCTCGGACAGGCCGAGCGCGACGAACAGCGCGCGGGTGCAGTCGAGGCGGGTGGCGTCGACCTCTTCGACCACGGCCGCCGTCGGCGGGTCTTGGCGCGCCCACATGCGGATGGCGGCCTCGATGGCGATGCCCTTGCGGTTCTTCGCTGCCGCGTAGACGTCGATGGTATGGTGCAGCGCTGCGAGTTCCTGCCCGGGCTCGGCGGCGGTCTGCTTGCGGATGTCGCGGATGCGGCCTTCGCGCCAGGTGTCGAGCACGGCGTCGATGAGGTCGCGGCGGTCCTTGAAGTGCCAGTAGAAGCTGCCCTTGGTGACGCCGAGCCTTTTCGCCAGCACCTCGACGCGCAGCCCGTCCATGCCGTCGGCGGCGACGACGTCGACGGCGCCGCGGATCCAGGCGTCGCGGTCGAGCGCGGTGCGGGCGGGTTTTTCCATACGGTGAGGTATTGAAACACGAAACGGAGTGGCGTAGTATAGCGCCAAACCATACGTTACCGTATGGAGAGCGGTGCTCTAAACTGTTGCGGCATCCATCCCAAGGAGACCGATTTGAAAGTCCTGGTTCCCGTGAAAAGGGTCATCGATTACAACGTCAAGGTGCGCGTCAAGGCGGACGGCAGCGGCGTCGATCTGGCCAACGTCAAGATGTCGATGAATCCCTTCGACGAGATCGCCGTCGAAGAGGCCGTGCGCCTCAAGGAAGCCGGCGTCGCCGCCGAAGTGATCGCCGTCTCCTGCGGGCCCGCCGCCTGCCAGGAAACGCTGCGC
Source organism: Rhodocyclaceae bacterium (assembly GCA_027310465.1). Lineage (GTDB taxonomy): Bacteria > Pseudomonadota > Gammaproteobacteria > Burkholderiales > Rhodocyclaceae > Nitricoxidireducens. The sequence continues at coordinate 2,672 of DAIDAU010000003.1, read as the reverse complement.
ACGGCGATGGCGATCGGCGCCGACCGCGCCATCCTCGTCGAGACCGACGCCGAACTGCAGCCGCTGGCGGTTGCCAAATTGCTGAAGGCGCTGGTCGCCAAGGAGTCGCCGCAGTTGGTGATCCTCGGCAAGCAGGCGATCGACGACGACGCCAACCAGACCGGGCAGATGCTTGCCGCGCTGCTCGGCTGGCCGCAGGCGACGTTCGCGTCGAAGGTGGTCGTCGCCGAAGGCAAGACCACCGTGACGCGCGAGGTCGACGGCGGCCTCGAGACGCTCGAGCTCAAGCTGCCGGCGATCGTGACGACCGACCTGCGCCTCAACGAGCCGCGCTACGCGACGCTGCCCAACATCATGAAGGTGAAGAAGAAGCCGCTCGACAACGTGAAGCCCGCCGATCTCGGCGTCGATCCTGCCCCGCGGCTCGCGACGCTGAAAGTGGTGGAACCGCCCAAGCGCAGCGCCGGCGTCAAGGTCGCCGATGTGGCGCAGCTCGTCGATAAGCTCAAGAACGAAGCGAAGGTGATCTGATGGCCATTCTCGTCATTGCCGAACACGACAACGCGAGCCTCAAGGCCGCCACCCTCAACACCGTCGCCGCCGCGGCCAGGATCGGCGGCGAGATCCACGTGCTGGTCGCCGGCAGCAACTGCGGCGCCGCCGCCGAAGCCGCCGCGAAGATCGTAGGCGTGGCCAAGGTCAAGGTCGCCGACGCCGCGCACTACGGCGAGCAGACCGCGGAGAACGTCGCCGCGCTGGTCGTCGCCAACGCTTCGGGCTACACGCACATCCTCGCGCCGGCCACGAGCCACGGCAAGAACACGCTGCCGCGCGTCGCGGCGCTGCTCGACGTGGCGCAGATCTCCGAGATCGTGGCCGTCGAGTCGCCCGACACCTTCGTGCGCCCGATCTACGCCGGCAACGCGCTGGCGACGGTGAAGAGCGCCGATGCGGTCAAGGTCGTCACAGTGCGCACCACCGCATTCGACGCCGCGGGGCAGGGCGGCACCGCAGCCGTCGAGAGCATTCCCGCCGGGCCCGATCTTGGCGTCGCCCGACTCGTCGGCCGCGAGCTCACGAAGTCCGCGCGCCCCGAGCTCGGCGCGGCCAAGGTCATCGTGTCGGGCGGCCGCGGCCTCGGCTCCGGCGAGAACTACCACGCGCTGCTCGAGCCGCTCGCCGACAAGCTCGGCGCGGCGCTGGGGGCCTCGCGCGCCGCGGTGGACGCCGGCTTCGTGCCCAACGACTACCAGGTCGGCCAGACCGGCAAGATCGTCGCGCCGCAGTTGTATTTAGCCGTCGGCATCTCGGGCGCGATCCAGCATCTGGCCGGCATGAAGGACTCCAAGGTGATCGTCGCGATCAACAAGGACCCGGATGCGCCGATCTTCCAGGTGGCCGACTACGGCCTCGTCGCCGACCTGTTCCAGGCGGTGCCGGAACTGACGGCCGCGCTCGCCAAGTAATGCCATGAACTTCCCCGAAGGCCTCTTCAGCCATCTCTGGTCCTTCGGGGCGTTCGCGCCCCTGGCCCTCGCCTGGGCCTGGTGCGTGCGCACGGCGCCGTGGAAGCGGCTGCTCGATTCGACGCAGCTCAACGTCTGGCTCGGCGCCGTCGTCGCGCTGATGCTGCTCTGGAGCATGAAGGCCGGCGCCTCTCCGGGCCTCAACCTGCACATGCTCGGCGCGACGGCGTTCACGCTGATGTTCGGCCGGCAGCTGGCGATCCTCGGGCTGTCGGTCGTCATGGCGGCCGTCACCTACAACGGCGGCGCCGGCTGGGACGCCTACGCGCTCAACGCGCTGCTGACGGCGGTGTTTCCCTGCGTCTTCGCCGACGCGCTGCTGCGCATCGTCGAGCGCTACCTGCCGCCCAACTTCTTCGTCTACGTCTTCGTCGCGACCTTCTTCGGCGCGGCGATGGCGGCGGTGTCGACCGGCTTGCTGTCGACGCTGGTGCTGTGGCTGGCCGGCGTCTATCCGGCGCAGACGCTGTTCTCCGACTATTTCCCGTACTACATCCTGCTCGGCTTCGCCGAGGCCTGGCTCAACGGCGCGGCGATCACCATGATGGTCGTCTACTACCCGCATTGGGTCGGCAGCTTCGACGATCGCCGCTATCTCAACGACAAAAAATAAACCGGAGTGCTGAAGTCATGAGTCAATACATCGCCCCCGTCAAGGACATGCTGTTCGTGCTCAACGAGCTCGCGGGTCTCGACAAGGTCGCCCAACTGCCCGGCTACGAGGAAGCGACGCCCGACGTGGTCGAAGCCATTCTCGACGAGGCCAGCCGCTTCGCCGGCGAGGTGCTGGCGCCGATCAACTTCAGCGGCGACCAGGAAGGCGCCAAGTGGCATGACAAGCAGGTGACGACGGCGGCCGGCTTCAAGGAGGCCTACCGGCAGTTCGCCGAAGCCGGCTGGACCGCGCTCGACTGCCATCCCGAGCACGGCGGCCAGGGCCTGCCGCGCGTCGTCTCGGCCGCCGTGCGCGAGATGTGGAACTCGGCCAACGTGGCGTTCTCGCTGTGCCCGCTGCTGACCAACGGCGCCATCGAGGCGCTCGAGCTGTGCGGCACCGACGCACAGAAAGAGATGTACCTGCCGAACATGGTCTCGGGCAAGTGGACCGGCACGATGAACCTCACCGGGCCGCAGGCCGGCTCCGAC
>DAIDAU010000520.1 GCA_027310465.1 Rhodocyclaceae bacterium | reverse complement strand
GCACCTGCTTCTGGGATCGTCGGGCGCGACGGTCGTCAGGGCCGAGAGCGCCGCGGCGAGCGGCGTTGCGCCGGAGCCCGCCCACGCCGCGGCGCCCGCCGCGCATGCCGTTCCGGCCGCCATGAAGGACCTCGAGCGCGTCCATATTCTCGAAACCCTGGCGAAGGTCGGCGGCTCGCGCAAGAAGGCGGTCGAGGCCCTCGGCATCTCGGAGCGGACGCTGCGCTACAAGCTCAAGCAGTACAAGGACGAGGGCTACCTCTAGGCCGTCATTCGGCATGCGGCTTGCTATTAAGATTTCGACTACAATTGCCGTAACAGTCACGTAGGCGGTTGCGAGATACAACCATGTCGATCGATACGCGAAACGTCGAACAAATGCTCTCCGAGCTGCGCTCGGCGGCGTCCGTTGCCCAGGGCAAGGCGCCGCAGTCCGGCCAGGCGGCCGGCGGCGCCGATTTTTCGCAGGTTCTCAAGTCGGCTATCGATCAGGTCAGCCAGGCGCAGCAGCAAGCCCAGCAGATGAGCGAAGACTTCGCCAGCGGCCAGGACAACGTGAATCTGCAGGACGTCATGATCAACCTGCAGAAGGCCAACCTGTCGTTCCAGCAGATGGTCCAGGTGCGCAACAAGCTGGTCACCGCCTACCAGAACATCATGAACATGCCCGTCTGACGGGCGGTTTCATTTCCCATGCGTTTGCACAGCCTGATCGGCGCCGCGCTGCTGGCCGCATCGGCGGCCTGCCTTGCCGACGGCGTGGAAGTCGGCAATCCGTCCGCGCTGAGAAACCTCGTGCCCGCGCAGCAGCTGGAGCGGCAGGCGTCCGCCGAGTACGAGCAGTTGAAGCGCCAGGTCGCGGCGAAAAAGGCCCTGGCGCCTGACGACTATCCCCAAGTGCGGCGCCTGAGGGCGATCGCGCAGCGGCTGATTCCCTTTACCGGCCGCTGGAATCCGCGCGCCGGCCAGTGGGCATGGGAGATCAACCTCATCGGCTCCAAGCAGATCAATGCCTTCTGCATGCCGGGCGGCAAGATCGCCTTCTATACGGGGCTGCTGGACAGCCTGAAGCTTTCCGACGACGAAGTGGCCATGGTGATGGGCCACGAGATCGCGCACGCGCTGCGCGAGCATGCGCGCGAGCGCATGGCGAAGGGCGAACTGACCCAGCTCGGCACCACGCTGCTCGGACAGTTCATCGGCGGCGGCAGATACACCAGCGCCTTCGACTTCGGCGGCCGGCTGCTGACCTTGAAGTTCTCGCGCGACGACGAGACGGAAGCCGACGTCGTGGGTCTCGACCTCGCGGCGCGCGCCGGTTACGATCCGCATGCCGCGATCACCTTGTGGCAGAAGATGATGGCCGCGAATCGCGGCGCCCCGCCGCAATGGCTGTCCACCCATCCTTCCGGCGACAACCGCATTCAGGAAATCGAGCGGCGCCTGCCCGAAGTGATGCCGCTTTACGATCAGGCGCGCCGCAGCGGCTAGAGCAGGCCGCTCTCGCGCGCCTTGCGCTCGCGTTCGACTTTCATGATGTAGCGCTGGATCAGCGCCAGCGTGGCGCCGTGGGGCTTGACGAAGGAACAGCCGGCCCGCGTGACGCGCGCGCCGCTGCGCAGCTCGACTTCGAAGACGTTGCGCACGGCCAGCGTCACCTTGATCGTGCCCACCTCGGGCAACTCGATGCTGCAATCGGGGAATTCCGCGCCGACCTCGAGCGTCGCGCCTTTCGGCACCGTCAGCGCGAGCCCGCCGCCGCTGATGTCCACCATGTTCATCTCGACGAAGGAGACGTTGCCCTCCTCGTCGGCGCGCGGCATCGAGCACTTGAGCGGCCGCGTGATCGGCATGGCGAGACGGAAGAAATCGCGCCGCTGCAGCCGCAGCACTGAATTTGGCAGGGCGGTGCGGAAGGCCGGCCGGCCGGTGAAGGTGATCTGGCTCAGCCGGCCGATCTCGAACTGCACGCGGACCTTTTCCTGGCTGGCGACGCAGAACAGCTTGTCGGCCAGCAGCGCCTTGCGGTTGGTGCCGGAATCGGCGCCGAAGTCGAGGACGACGCCGTCGTCGCTGATCTCGATCAGCGTCGTGAGCAGCATCTCGCGGCCGGCGTCGAAGAACGCGGTCACCAGGGACACGTCGTTCTGCAGCTTGCGCAGGACGGCCAGGATCTCCTTCTTGCCGTGCAGCACGAACTTCGCGTAGTTGCGGGTTTCGAGGAGATGCTTCTCCATCCGCGCGGCGGCTTCCGGCTCATTCGTGCTCGAGTCGTCTGGAGTCTCTGTCATACGAGGTTCGCGCGAAAAGGCCATTGTACCGCGGCGCCGGAATCAAACCGCCGGCGGAGGTTCGCCGGTCTGCTCGACGCGGTAGAGCCAGGCCAGGAGTTCGGCGACGGCGACATACAGCTGCGGCGGAATATGGGCGTCGAGATCCACCTGCGAAAGCAGCGCGACGAGTTCCGGCGACTGGTGCACGTAGATGCCGTGCTCGCGCGCGCGCCGGATGATTTCCTCGGCGATGAGACCGCGTCCCTTGGCGATCACCTTCGGCGCCGCGTCGCCTTGCGCGTAAGCGAGGGCGACGGCCAGCGCGCGCTCGTCCTTATTCTGCGGCGGGCTCATGCTTCACCGCGAACGACAGCAGGGGAACGCCGGCGGCCTCGAGCGCCGCGGCGAGCTGCGGCGCCGCTTCCTGCAAGTCCGCCGCGGTGGCGCCGACCGGCGTCGCGATGGTCATGCGCACGCCGTCCGCCGTGAGCAGCAGCGACGCATCGACGTGTCCGAGGCGCGGCGTGTCGAGCCGCAGCGTGGTGCGCCAGGAAGCCCGCTCCTCCTCGGCGCCGGCGGACGTGTTCTGCTCGTCTTCGCGCACGATCTCCCATTCCATCGGCTGGTTGGGCCATGCTTCGCCATGCCACATCAATCGCAAGGTCGCGACGGCATCGAGTTGCTGCTGGACGATCGGCCGCAATTCTTCGGGCACCGCATGGAGCGGCGCCGGCGACGGGGCCTGCGTCGTCGCCTCGTCGCGCTCGACGCCGCCGAAGAACGTCTGCAGCAGCGCGTTGGGCGCGACGTGCCGCTCGATGGCGGCGCGCGCGGCGTTCTCCGGTGCCGGTGCGGGCTCGCCATGCTTGATCGGCGCTCCCGTCGGAGCCGCTTGTGCCTGTGGTTCCTGCAGCAGCTGTTCGATCGTCCGCTGACCCGCGACCCACTGCGCCTGGTGAGCCTCATAGAAGACGCCGCTCTCCGCGATCGCCTTCGCCAAGACGGGCGCCAGGTCCCTGCCGCGCAGCGGCGGTTCCGACAGCAGCGGCTGCCCGCGATTGAGCGCGGCCGGCTGCGGCGTTTCGCCTTCGGGCAGCAGCAGCTTGCCGATCAGCTGTGCGGCCGGACTCAGCGTCGCATGAGGGTAGGCGTCGCCGGCAGGGACGGCGGCACCCGGCCGTCCGGCAAGCTGGGCGACGACGGCTCGCGGCGTGCGGTCGATGACGACGAGTTCGAGCGTGTCGCCGGTCTTCGCGCCTTCGGGCAGTTGCAGCGTGACGAACTTGCCTGCGACCAGCGCCTTGTAGGTGTTCTGCGGCAGGACTTGCTGGATGCGCGCCGTGAACGCCTGCCCCACCGACAGTTCCGGCAGGTCCGCGGGAATTTCCGGCAGCGGCGTGACCGGCTGCGCCTGCGTCGGCTCGGTCTGCAAGCGCATGCGGATGCCGGCATCGGGCGGAATCAGCGCCATGCGGAGGCTCCGACGTAACTAGCGGAGTGGATGGTGGCGCTCATGGCCACCGCGCGTCATAAAGCGGGATTGCCGAACCGGCTCGTGTTGGCGCCGTACGCCCGCTCGATGCGGCGCTGCGTCTTGGCGCTATCGAGGAATTGGCGCAGTTGCTCCATCCGCGGCTCGGTGTGGCGGCGAATCTCGGCATCGTCGTCGAGGATGCGCTGGATCAGCGCCGCCTTCATGCGACGTTCGGCATCGGTGAGATTGTCGTTGTCGTCGTCGGCCATCAATGCGTCGCGCAGTTCCGCCACGCATTTCTCGAGCGCGATCAGACGCTGCCAGTCCTGTGCGCGCGCCGCATCGACCATTTGGGCCGACAATGCGCCGATTTCTTCGTAGCGTTTGATCTGGATAGGCATCTGCGCCATCGTAAAGGCTACCTCGCGCGCTGGTTCGCGGAAAGAACGGCGGGATCGTTGGCTATTTCTTCCCAGCCGCTCTTGAGTTCGCGCAGCAGCTTCGACACCTCTTCCAATGCCGATTTGTCGTTATGCAGATTGGCAAACAGCAGGCGCGTGCACATGTACCGGTAGAGCGCCGCGAGCTTCTCCGACAGATCGCCGCCGGCCTCCATGTCGAGACTCGCCATCAATCCCATGCTGATGATGTCGAGCGCCTTCGAGATCGACTTGCCCTTCTCGGGAATGTTCTTCTCGTCGATGTAGCGCTGGGCATGGGCGATCGACAGCAGCGCGCCTTCGAACAGCATGAGGACCAGCTTGTGCGGCGTCACCTCTTCGATCTGGCTCTCTATCTCTACCGAGCGATAGGCCTGGGAGGGCGTCATTCTGAACATACTGGGGTTTCCTTTGTCGCGGCTACTTGCCGTTGGTGTTGTTGGTGCCCAACAGCGCCGCCAACTGCTGAGTCAGGTAGGAGCTGGTCGTGTTCCAGCTCGATACAGTGCTGTCCATGGCGGCGAACTCCGCCTGGTAGTTGGCTTGAACCTGCTGCAGGCGTTTCGCCAGGGAGGTCTCCTGATTCTGAATATCGGTGATCGTGCTGTTGATACCGTTGGTGCTCGTCGCGAGGGTGCCGTTCTGATTATCCATCACGCCGGTCATGATCGCGTTCAAACGGGAGGCCAGACCGGTCGCACCGTTATAGCCGCCTTTGAACAGTTGGGCGACGGCATTGGAGTTGCTGCTGAGGGCGCTGGCAAGCTTCGCCTGGTTGAACTGCAGCGTTCCGTCCCGCTGAATCGTGATGCCGACGTCGGCGAGCGTGCTGATATTGGACGACTCGGTAGTGACGGAAAAGTTGAGCATCTGCGTCAGCGCGTCCTTCAGAGAGCGCGCGCCGGAATCTCCGGTGAGTATCGAGGCGGTCTGGGTGGTCGCATTGTAGGCGGACAGGGTCCGCACCTGCTGGGCGGCGGCGTTGTAGGCCGTGACGAATGCCTGCAGCGCGCTGGTCACGCCCGAGGTGTCCTTCGCGACGGTCAGGTTCGTCGTCCCCGTCTTCGTCAGCGTAAGCGTCACGCCGGTGATCGCGTCGGAAATCGTGTTGGTCGGACGATAGATGTCCAGGTTGTTGACCTGAATATGGGCGTCCTGCGCAGCCAAGTTGACCGCGAATTCGTTGCCCGTCCCGGCGGTCTTGGAAGGGTCGAAGGAGAATTGCGCGAGGCCCGTGTCGTCGGTGAGCTGGGTCGTTCCCGTGCTGTCCCAGGTGGTGATGCGCATGCTCTGATTGGCGCCGGTGCTGTTGGAAGTGACCACCAGCTTGTAGCTGTCGCCGCTGCTGCCGCCGACGTTCACGATCCGCGCGGTCACGCCGGCCCCCGCGTTGTTGATGGCATCGCGGACGGCGCCGAGGGACGAATTGGACGCGGAAATGTCGATCGTGATGGGCGACGAGCCGCTGTTGGCGGTGAACGTGGTGCCGCTGGTGGTTCCGAGTTCGATCTTGATCTGCCCGTCGGCACCGGCGAGATTCGACGTCATATCGGAAAAGCCGGTATTGGTGGCGATGCTCTGGCTCTGCGCCTGGCCCAGCACGTTGATGGAATAGCTGCCGGCGGTCGCGGCGGTGTTCGCGCTTGCCGACAGGACGGTCGCGTCCGAGGGCGTCGCCGCCATGTTCTCGAACCGCAGGCCCGAGTTCAGGCTGTCGACGGCCGTCTGCACGGAGGAGAACGCGCCCTTGAGCGTGCCGAAGGCGGTGAGCTTCGCCTGGTAGCTGGCTTCCTTGGTCTTGAGGTTGTTGAGCGGCTGCTGCTCGATGGCCATCAGCTTGCTGATGATGCCGTTGACGTCGATGCCAGAGCCGATGCCCGCTGAACTGATAGTACCCGTAGTGGCCATGATGCCCCCTCAGAATTCGCCCCTTCGCCATTTAGTTTACGGCGAAATACGGCAAACCTGTAGCAAAAAAGAGGCCTGCGCAAGGCAGGCCCTTCGATTGCCAGACGTACTGTGCTCTAAGCCTCTTGTCGCAACAGTAGCCCTTTTGCGCGGTCCATCGCCTTCGCGATGTCGATCAGTTCCTGAGCGGGAATTTGCCGGATGACATCGCCGGTTTGGCTGTCGATCACTTTCACCACGGTTTGCTTCGTGTCGCCGTCGATCGAGAACTGCAAGTTGCTGGAACTCATCGTCGCCATGGCCTGCTTGATCTCCTTGACGGCCTGCTCGACCGCTTGCTTGCTTGGGGGCGTTTGCTGAGACACGGCGGCTGCAGGCGTCTGGGCAGCACTTGGCGCCGCTGCGCGCGGGACGACATCCCCTTGCGCCGGCGACACGTTGGCGCTGCTGACGCTGCCCAACGATGTGATTGCCATGTCCGAACTCCTTGAAGATGCACCCGGCGGAAGAATCTATCCGCCGGGTGCGCCTACTTTGCGGTACTACCCCTCGGTTACTTGAGCAGGGTGAGCACCTGCTGCGGCAGCGCGTTGGCTTGCGCGACCATCGCCAGGCCGGCCTGCTGGAGCACCTGGGCGCGGCTCAGGCTCGAGGTTTCCGCCGCGAAGTCCGCGTCCTGGATCCGCGACCGCGAGGCCGACAGGTTCTCGGAAGTCGCCTGCAGGTTCTGGATCGTGGTCGTGAAGCGCGACTGCAAGGCGCCGTAGCGGGCGCGCTGGGCGCTGATGACCGAGAGCGCGGAGTCGGCGATGGCCAAGGTGCGGGCCGCCGCGTCGACCGTGCTGACGTCCATATTAGCGGCCGTCTGCAGTTGGCCGGCCGTGGAACCGCTGGTGACCATGAAGCCCGTGCCCGTGGCACCCGAAGCACCGTTGGTGTCCGACACAGAGAACGACTTGCTGGAATCGAGCACCAGCTGGCCGGTAATCCAGGCGCCTTCGCCGGCATTCCACGAACCCGAAGTCGAGGCCGCGGCGATTGCGCCCGAGGCGGTGTTGGCGGAACCTGACTTCGTAGTCTTGCTGCCGTCGATCGAGGTGAGGTCTTCCAGCGCGACACCACCGCTGGCGCGGACGCCGGTCGCGGTCTGGTTGTTGATACGCAGATCCTTGCCCGCTTCGCTGGTGATCTCCAGGCCGTAGTACCCGTTGTCGGTCTTGACGACCTTGGCGCTGAAGCCGGTCTTGCCCGCCGCATCGTTGAAGGCCTGGGCGGCGGAGGTAAGCTGGTCGGCGGAACTCACGACGCTGCCGGAAGCCGAGCCACCGGTCGTGAAGGAGACAGTGGTGTAGCCGGCCGTCGGCGCCTTGCCGCCCGTCGGGTTGCTGACGTCCGTCGCGAGGTAGAACGTGTAGGTTGACCCCTGGGCAAAGCCGCTGGCGCCGCTGTTGGCGTCGTCGGCGCCGAGCACGAACTGGGTGATGGCCGAGGCATTCACGCCGGTTCCGGCCTGGTTGATCGCCGCCGCGACATCGGCCGCCGAGGAGCCGGCCGTGTAGGCGATGTCCTTCGAACCCGTGGCAGTCTTGATCGACAACGTGCCTGCGGCGACTTGCGATTTGTCGCCCGTCTTGTCCAGAAGCAGCGAGTTGGCGCCGACAGTCGATCCCTGCGTTATGTCGCCGACGCCAGTCTGGCTGGTGGCGGCAATGCTGCCGATGCGGTAGTTGCCGTAGGCGTTGGTCTGGAAGTTGCCGGAAGTGGCGACGATGGTCTGGTTGGCGTTGGCGCCGACCTGGAAGCTGGCGGCGGTGAAAGAGCCGTCGAGCAGGTTGGTGCCGTTGAACTGGGTGGTCGTGGCGACGCGCTGCAATTCCTGGGTCAGCTGCTGGACTTCGGAGTTCAGGGCGGCGCGGTCGTCGGACGAGTTCGTCGCGTTCATCGACTGCACGGCGAGCTGGCGGATACGCTGCAGCATGTCGCCGGCGGAGGACAGCGCGCCTTCAGCGGTCTGCGACAGGGAGATGCCGTCGTTGGCGTTGCGGGTGGCCTGGTCGAGGCCGTTGACCTGGGACGTGAAGCGCGACGCGATGGCGAGGCCCGCGGCGTCGTCCTTCGCGCTGTTGATGCGCAAACCGGAGGACAGGCGCTGCAGCGAGGTCTGCAACGAGGACTGGGACGAGGCCAGGTTGCGCTGGGCGTTCAGCGCGGAAACGTTGGTATTGATATAAAGCGACATGGTTATCTCCAAAAAATCAGCACGTTATCTCACACCCTGATTGCCCCCCGGGCAGCGAGGAATCGAGCCGAGCTGGGGCTCTTGGAGTGGGTTATCGGTCCGGCCGACCGGAACTTGAGGAAAGAAAAGCAAAAAAGCTCGGGCGACCGACGTCGCCAGAGCTTAGTTGTTGTTATTGCTTGGAAAATTACTTCAGCAGCTGCAGCACCTGCTGAGGCAGGGCGTTGGCCTGGGAGACCATCGCCAGGCCGGCCTGCTGCAGCACCTGGGCTCGGCTCAGGTTGGCGGTTTCCGCCGCGAAGTCGGCATCCTGGATTCGCGATCGCGACGCCGTCAGGTTCTCGGAGGTCGCCTGCAGGTTCTGGATCGAGGTCGTGAAGCGCGATTGCAGGGCGCCGTAGCGGGCACGCTGGCCGCTGATCGCGGAGAGCGCCGAGTCCACCATTGCCAGCGTCCGTCCCGCTGAATCGACCGTGCTGACATCGAGGCTCGCGACTTCCTGCAGTTGGGCGGAAGTCGAGCCCGAGGCGATCATGAATTGCCCGGAGCTCGAGCCGGACTCTGTCGCGGCGAAAGACTTGTCGGAGTCGAGGATCAACTCGCCCGTGATCCAGGCGCCGCTGGCGGCCGCCCAGCCCGATGCTCCGGGATTGGCGGCCAGCGTCGTCATGCTCCCGGAGGTCGTGGTCTTGCCGTCGATCACCGAGGTATTCTCGATCGCCACGCCGGACACCGAAACGTTTGCGACGCGCAGATCCTGCCCCGTCTCGCTGGTGATCTGCAAACCGTAGGCGCCGTTGTCGGTTCTCACGATCTTGGC
>DAIDAU010000238.1 GCA_027310465.1 Rhodocyclaceae bacterium | reverse complement strand
TTGCAGAACTGCCGCACGGCGGCGCGCGCGCAGAGGAACTGGCCGGTCAGGTTGACCGCGATCACGCGGCTCCAGTCGTCGAGGCTCATGTCGGCGATCATGGCGCGCTTCTCGATGCCGGCGTTGCCGATCAGGATGTCGAGGCCGCCGAATTCCCTCACGGCGGTGCGGAACATGCGCTCGATGTCCTGCTCGCTGCCGACGTCGCCCTGCAGCGGGATCGCCCGCGCGCCGGCGTCGTGCAGGCGCGCGCACATGCGCTCGGCGGCGTCCTTCTGGTCGAGGTAATTGACGGCCACGGCCGCGCCGGCCCGGCCCAGCGCGAGGGCGCAGGCGGCGCCGATGCCGGAGGAGGCGCCGGTGACGAGGGCGCGCTGCCCGCGCAGGTTGATCGAATCCATGGCGCCATCTTCCGCGCTACGGGCCGACCTGGCTCTGCTCCGTCTGGCGCAGCCGCAGCCACTCGCGCAGCTGGTCGCCCGGCATCGGGCGCGCGTAGAGATAGCCCTGCACGAAGCCGCAGCCCTCGGCGACCAGGAAGGCGCGCTGCGTCGGCGACTCCACGCCCTCGGCGATGGTGCCCAGGCCGAGGCTGCGGCCCAGCGCAATCACGGCGCGGCAGATGATCGCGTCGTTGGGATCGACCAGCACGTGGCGCACGAAGGACTGGTCGATCTTGAGCTGGTCGAGCGGCAGGCGCTTGACGTAGGCCAGCGACGAATAGCCGGTGCCGAAGTCGTCGAGCGAGAAGCGCACGCCGCGCTGGCGCAGCGCCGCCATCTTGGCGATGACGTCCTCGACGTCCTCGACCAGCACGCTCTCGGTGATCTCGAGCTTGAGCCGCGCCGCGTCGATGCCGTAGGTTTCGATCGCGGCGCAGACCTCGTCGACGAAATCGGCGCGCTTGAACTGGCAGGTGCTGACGTTGACCGCGACGCTGAGCGCCGCCGTCTCATCGTCGTCCTGCCAGGCGGCGATCTGCCGACAGGCCTCGTCGATGACCCAGCGCCCGATCGGATGGATCAGGCCGTTTTCCTCGGCCAGCCGGATGAAGGCGCCGGGGACGATCATGCCGCGCCGCGGGTTGACCCAGCGGATCAACGCCTCGACGCCGACGCAGGCGCCGGCGGCGTCGACCTGCGGCTGGTAGTGGAGCACGAATTCCTTCGCCGCGACGGCGTGCCGCAGGTCGTTCTCCAGCGCGGCGCGCGCCGAGACGGCGGCCTGCATGGCAGGATCGAAGAAGCGCAAGGCGTTGCGTCCCGCCGCCTTGGCCTGGTACATCGCGAGATCGGCGCGCTTGAGCAGGTCGTCGACCGAAGCGTCGTTGCCGGCGAACAGCGTGACGCCGATGCTCGCCGTGCCGCGGTAGGTTTCGTGGCCGAGTTCGTAAGGCGCGGCGAGTCGCGTGAGGATGCGCTCGGCGACGATCTCGGACTGCGCCGCCGCTTCCTCGAGCTTGGGGCTCAGCTGCTCGAGCAGCAGGACGAATTCGTCGCCGCCGAGGCGCGACACCGTGTCGGCTGCGCCGACGGACGCCTGCAGGCGCTGCGCCGTTTCGACCAGCAGGCGGTCGCCCTGGTCGTGCCCCTGCGTGTCGTTGAGCGTCTTGAAGTGATCGAGGTCGAGGAACAGCAGCGCCAGGTGGTTCTTGCTGCGCACGCTCGCCGCCATGCCGTGCTGGAGGCGGTCGAGCAGCAGGCGGCGGTTGGGAAGGCCGGTGAGCGGATCGAAGAAGGCCAGGCTGTAGGCCGCCTCTTCCGCCGCGCGGCGCTCGGTGATGTCCTCGCCGGCCGAGAGCACGCCGACGATCTCCCCGGCCGCGTCGTGCAGCACCCCGCTGCGCCAGGCCACCAGCACCTGCCGGCCCGACGCGGTGACCAGGCGGTTCTCGAAGGTCTCGTGGCCGCCGGTCTCGCCGCGCACCAGGCGCTCGAAATACGGCCGCACGACAGCCTGCTCCGTCGGCGACACGCAGGTGGCGAACCAGTCGCGGCCCACCAGCCCGCCGTCCCCGCAGCCCAGCAGGCGGCAGCCGAACGGGTTGATCATGGTGACGCGGCCCTGCGTGTCGAGCGCCACGACGATGGCCGGCACGGTGTCGAGGTAGAGGCGGCTGCGGTCGCGCTCCTCGCGCAGCACGGAGGCCGCGCGCTGCTGCTCGGTGACGTCGAGCAGCACCAGGCTGACGAAGGGCGCGCCGTCCACGCTTTCCAGCGCGGCCGAGCCCGCGGCCGTGAAGCGGCTGCCGCCGGCGCTGGTCATCCGGAACAGCAGGCGTCCGGCGGAGCCGTTGTCGGCCGGCGGCTCGGGCAGCATGCCGTCGGGGCATTCGCAGAAGTCGCGCAGCGGCCGTCCCAGCAGGTCGCCGCGCGCCACCCCGAGGCGTCGGCAGGCGCCGTCGTTGGCGTCGACGATGGTGCCGCTGTCGCGCGCGACCACCAGGATGATTTCGTCGCTGGCGTCGAGCAGCCGGCGGAAGCGCTCGTTGTCCTGCAGCCGCGCGCGCGATAGGGAGTAATGGCTCTTGCGGTGCGAGTGCTCGCCGAGTCCGATCACCCTGGCGCGCAGCGCGTCCCAGTCGTCGGGCTCAGAGCGCCTCTTCATAGATCGCTTCGAGATCGCGGGCCAGGGGGCGGCGCGGATTGGTGACGATGCAGGGATCGGCGAGCGCCTTGCGCGCGAGTTCGCCGACGTCCGAGCGGCCGACGTTGCGCTCGGACAGCGTGCCCCGCACGCCGGCGGCGAACTTGAGGCGGCGCACCTCGTCGAGCAGCGCCTTGCGCCGTCCTTCGGCGGTGAAGGCATGCAGGTCCATGCCCATCGCCTCGCCGATGCGCACGAAGCGATCTTCGGCCTGCGGGTAGTTGAAGTCGATCACGTGGTCGAGCAGGATGGCGTTGCATTCGCCGTGCGCGGCGTCCAGGAGGCCGCCGAGGCTGTGCGCCATGGCGTGCACCGCGCCGAGGCTGGCGTTCGAGAACGCGAGGCCGGCGTGCAGGCTGCCGAGCATCATGTTGGAGCGCGCTTCGAGATCATCGGGCTGCTCCAGCACGCGCAGCAGGTTGCCGTGGATCAGGCGGATGCCCTGCAGCGCATGCAGGTCGGACACCGGGCCGCTGGCGAGCGAGACGAAGGCCTCGACGCCGTGCACCAGCGCGTCCAGCCCGGTGCAGGCGGTCAGGTAGGCGTCCATCGTCATGCAGGTCTCGGGGTCGATCAGCGAGACGTCGGGCACCACGATCTTGCTGATGATGGCGATCTTCACGCGCTCCGCCGGGTCGGTGATGATGGCGAACTGCGAGACGTCGGCCGAGGTGCCCGCGGTGGTAGGGATGCAGATCAGCGGCGGCGACGGCAGCGCCACGTTGTCGATGCCCTCGAACTCGAGGATGTGGCGGCGGTTGGCGGCGACAATGCCGATCCCCTTGGCGCAGTCGATGACGCTGCCGCCGCCGACGCTGACGATGACGTCGCAGCCCGCGGCGTCGTACCGCTCGGCGCCGGCCATCACCTCCTCGGCCTTGGGGTTCGGCGTGACGGCGGAGAAGACCTCGGCGTCCACGTTGTGCTCGGCCAGCAGCGCGGCGATCTCGCCGGTCCAGCCGGCGGCGATGATGCCGGGGTCGGAGACGACCAGCACGCGGCGCGCGCCGAAATTCACGGCATAGCGGCCCGCCAGCTTGCGGCTGCCGGCGCCGAAGACGAATTCGGGAGCGAGGAATTTACGCAGGGTGGCGGCGAGGTTGCTCATGCCCTTTCTCCCTTCAAGGGCGAAAAGACCCTGATCGCGGTTCTGGTGAGACGGACGCCGCGCCGCGGAGTTCCGCCTAGTTGTGATGTTTCAATAGGTTGTTCACCCGGAAGGTTCTGGGAAACTGGAGTTCTCGATGCTTCAGAGACCCAGGGAGACCAACCGGATGAACAGTCATAAGAATGCCAGAACGACGTTTGCGGGGCGCAAATTGCTG
>DAIDAU010000506.1 GCA_027310465.1 Rhodocyclaceae bacterium | reverse complement strand
TAGGGTATTCTTCCTCCCCATTGAAATTGTCGATTCGCGCATCGCAGCGCGCGGGCCGCAGCAGGAGCAGACGTGACGAAGATCGCCATTTACGATTCCACATTGCGCGACGGCGCGCAGGCGCAGGGAATTTCCTATTCGGTCGAGGACAAGATCAAGATCGTCGAGCAGCTCGACGCCCTCGGCATCCGCTACATCGAAGCGGGCAATCCGGGCTCGAACCCCAAGGATCTCGAATTCTTCGCCCGCGTCGCCGCGCTTCCGCTCAAGAACGCGAAGATCATCGCTTTCGGAAGTACCTGCAAGGTCGGCGTCGCGGCCGCCGCCGACGCCAACGTGCGCTCCCTGCTGCAGGCCGGCACGAAAGCCATCGCCGTCTTCGGCAAGAGCTGGGACTTCCACGTCACCGACATCCTGCGCACCACGCTCGAGGAGAACCTGCGCATGATCGGCGACACCGTGCGCTACCTCAAGCAGCGGGGGATGGAAGTCGTCTTCGACGCCGAGCACTTCTTCGACGGCTACAAGGCCAACGCCGGCTACGCGATGCAGACGCTCGCCGCCGCCGCGGACGCAGGCGCCGACTGCCTGTGCCTGTGCGACACCAATGGCGGGAGCTTCCCCGAGGAGATCTTCGCCATCACGCAGGCCGTCACGGAGCGCTTCCAGACCGCGGTCGGCATCCATTGCCACAACGATGGCGAAATGGCGGTGGCGAACTCGCTGGCCGCCGTGCGCGCCGGCGCCACGCAGGTGCAGGGCACCATCAACGGCATCGGCGAACGCTGCGGCAACGCCAACCTCTGCTCTATCGTCCCCAACCTGCAGATCAAGCTCGGCTACGGCTGTCTGCCGGCGGAGAGCCTGCCGCGCCTGACTTCGCTTGCGCGCTACGTCAGCGAGATCGCCAACCTCGCGCCCAACGACAAGGCACCCTTCGTCGGCAGCCACGCTTTCGCCCACAAGGGCGGCATGCACATCGACGCCGTGAACAAGGCGCCGACCGCCTACGAGCACATCGACCCGGAACTCGTCGGCAATCGCCGCACCATCCTGATGTCGGAGGTCGCCGGGCGCAGCACGCTGCTGGCGACGATCAACGCCATCGACCCGGGCGTCAAGCGCGACTCGCCGGAAACCCAGCGCATCATGGACCGCCTCAAGCAGCTCGAGCACGACGGCTACCAGTTCGAGACCGCGGAGAGCTCGTTCGAGCTCGTGGTGCGCAAGGAACTCGGCAAGTACCAGCCGTTCTTCGAACTCAAGCAGTTCAAGGTCATCGTGAACGAGCCGTCGTTCGACGGCGCCAACTCGTCCGCCATGATCAAGATTCGCGTCGGCGACATGGAGGAGATTACCGCCGCCGAGGGCGACGGCCCGGTCAACGCGCTCGACAATGCCGTGCGCAAGGCGCTCGAGCGCTTCTACCCGGCGATCAAGGAGATGAAGCTCACCGACTTCAAGGTGCGCGTGCTCGACTCGGACATGGCCTCGGCGGCCAAGGTGCGCGTGCTGATCGAGTCGGCCGACCAGCACGAGAGCTGGACCACCATCGGCGTGTCGACCGACGTCATCAACGCCTCCTGGCTGGCGCTGGTGGATGCGATCGAGTACAAGCTGGTGCGCGATCGCGAACGCGCCTAGCAACGCTTCATCCGGCGCTCGCGCCGTTCATCCCCGACGATCGCCCTGGCAAGCCGGCCGCAATGGGTATAGCCTTGTGTTGCGGCGCCTTCGCGCTCGCAACCCGCGAGAGCGCGCCGCAGGCGGGGGTGACGAATGGCGTCTCGCTTCACGAACTCGGCCGGCATCGACCTGCAGGCGATCCTCGACGCGTCGCCGGTGGGCATCGGCTGGTCGCGTGCCGACGGCACGATGGAGTACATCAACAACAAGTTCACCGAGATGTTCGGCTACGCCTTGTCCGACATCCCGACGGTCGAGCAGTGGTATCGGCTCGCCTATCCCGACGAGGGCTTCCGGCGCGAAGTGGTGATGCCCTGGGCGCGCAACGTCGCGGCCGCCAAGGACGGCGGCGCCGCAGCCCCATCGCTCGAAGCGCCGATCGTCTGCAAGGACGGCACCGTGCGCCACGTCATCATCACCGCCTCGTGGGTCGGCGACCACCGGCTGGTGAACTTCAGCGACATCACCGAGCGCTGGGCCGTCGAACAGCGCGAGCACGCGCGCCACGCGATGCTCGAACTGATCGCCAGGGGCGCCTCGCTCGGGCAGACGCTCGACGCCATCGTGCGCGGCATCGAAGCCGAGGATCCGACCATGCTCTGCTCGATCCTGCTGCTCGACCGCGACGGCGAACGCCTGCGCACCGGCGCCGCGCCCAGCCTGCCGGGCTTCTTCAACGCCGCCCTCGACGGCGTCGTCATCGGGCCCAGCGTCGGCTCGTGCGGCACCGCCGCCTTTCTCCAGCAGCCCGTCGTCGTCGCCGACATCGTCGGCACGACCCAGGTGC